>CAZPYF010000145.1:0-6124 GCA_964590015.1 uncultured Burkholderiaceae bacterium | reverse complement strand
CTTCGCCCAGTTGCTTGACGCCCAGCGAGACGCGGCTCTTTTCCTGGTCGAACTTAAGCACTTTGGCTTCGACTTCCTGACCCACCTGAAGCACTTCGGAGGGGTGACGAACACGGCGCCAGGCCATGTCGGTAATGTGCAGCAGACCGTCGATGCCGCCCAGGTCGACGAACGCACCGTAATCGGTGATGTTCTTGACGATACCCTTGACGATGGCACCTTCGTGCAGGGTTTCGAGCAGCTTTTCGCGCTCTTCGCCCATGCTGGCTTCAAGCACGGCACGGCGCGACAGCACAACGTTGTTGCGCTTGCGGTCGAGCTTGATGACCTTGAATTCGAGGGTTTTGCCCTCGTAAGGCGTCGTGTCTTTGACAGGGCGCAGATCAACCAGCGAACCCGGCAGGAAGGCACGGATCGCGTTGGTCATGACGGTAAGGCCGCCCTTCACCTTGCCGGTGATGGTGCCGTTAACGAGTTCGCCCGACTCGAGCGCTTGCTCGAGCTGCAGCCATGCCGACAGGCGCTTGGCGCGGTCGCGCGACAGAATCGTGTCGCCATAACCGTTTTCAAGCGAGTCGATGGCTACGGAGACGAAGTCACCCGGCTCGACTTCGAGCTCGCCTTGATCGTTAAGGAATTCTTCGAGGGGAATCAGAGCCTCAGACTTGAGGCCTGCGTTGACCACGACGAAATTGTGGTCGATACGCACTACTTCAGCCGAAATCACCTCACCGGACTTCATGTCCTGGTTTTTGACGCTTTCGTTGAAGAGATCGGCAAAGCTTTCGCCGCCCAGTGCGGCATCCAGATTAATGGTGGACATTCGTGATCCATTGGCCGGGATGGCCATAAAAACACACCAGGTTGCCCCAGTGGAGTTGATAAATTGCCCAGCACACACGTACGATTGAGAGCCCGACGGGTGCCTGTAGCGCTTCTAAAATTACTGCTGCTAGAACTGCCTACTTCTAACTTCTTGCTTCTACAACTTCTTTCTTGACCAGAGTTCGAGCACTTGGTCGACCGTTTGGGCTATGCTGAGGCTCGATGAGTCGATGGTGACGGCATCAGGTGCTGCCACGAGCGGCGCGTTGGCCCGACTGGCGTCTCGCGCATCGCGCGCCCGCATATCTTCCAAAAGGTCGGTTAGATTAACAGAAAAGCCCTTTTCCTTCAACTGCTTATAGCGCCTTTCCGCCCTCGCGGACACATCGGCAACCAGGAATATCTTCAACGGCGCATCCGGAAACACCACCGTTCCCATATCGCGCCCGTCCGCGACAAGCCCGGGCAGCCGGCGGAAATCGCGCTGGCGCTGCAGCAGCGCCTCGCGCACTGGCATGTGCGCGGCCACGCGTGAAGCGAGATTGCCCACATCTTCCTTGCGTATGGCACTGGCCACATCTTCACCGTCGAGCAAAATCTGCTCGCCCTGAAAGCAAACATCCAACGTTCGAGCAAGTTCGGCCACTGTAGGAATGTCGTCGGCATTGCTTCCGCTACGCAGTACGCGCAGAGCAGTCAGGCGATACAGCGCGCCGCTATCAAGCACTGCCCAGCCCAGGCGCTCGGCCACACCGCACGCAATGGTGCCCTTGCCCGATGCAGTAGGGCCGTCGATGGTAATGATCGGAACTATCGGCGTTTCATTCATGCGTGTACCAAGCTTTGATAAACGGTGAAATACTCGGGGAAAGTCTTGCCGACGCAATCGGGATCCAGAATGGTGACCGGGACACGGCCAAACGCCGCGAGCGAGAAACACATGGCCATGCGGTGGTCATCGTAGGTAGCGATCTCGGCACTGCGCCAGCTTCCGATCTCAAGCGGAGTAACCTTCAGCCAGTCGGGCCCCGATTCGACCTTCGCCCCCAGCTTCGTAAGCTCGGCGTGCATGGCGTCGATGCGGTCGGTTTCCTTGACACGCCAGCTGCCGATGTTGCGTAATGTGCAGGGGCCGTCGGCATACAACGCCATAACCGCCGCCGTCATGGCCGCATCGGGAATCAGGTTGAAATCCCGATCAAAAGCACGGAGCCGCGCGCCGCCGGCGACGCGGACTCCGGTGATTTCAAGCGAATCGGGCGACATGGCGACCTGCGCGCCCATTTCGCGCACAACTTCGGCAAAAGCTATGTCGCCCTGAATACTGCGTGCGCCGGCACCTTCGATACGAATCGGGCCGCCGCCAATCGCCCCCAGCGCCATGAAATACGATGCCGACGAGGCATCGCCTTCGATGCGATATTCGCCGGGTGAGCGGTAGTGCCGGCCGCCTGGAACAATAAAGCGCTGCCAGCCTTGGCGTTCCACGGGAACTCCGAAGCGCTCCATCAGGTTCAGCGTGATTTCAATATAAGGTCGCGAGATCAATTCGCCGTCGACCTCGATTACAACGTCGCGGCCAGCGGCGCCTGCCAATAAAGGCGCGGCCATGAGCAGCGCCGTGAGGAACTGGCTCGACACATTGCCCTTTACACGTACCGGTCGGCTTGGGTCGAGCGTGCCTCGGCCGATCTGCAGTGGGGGGTACCCCGGCGTACCCAGATACGTAATGTCAGCGCCTAGCATACGCAGACCATCGACCAAATCGCCGATCGGGCGCTCATGCATGCGCGGTACACCCGACAAGTGATAGTCGCCCCCCAGTACTGCCAAGGCTGCGGTAAGGGGTCGAGCCGCCGTACCCGCGTTGCCGAGAAACAGCTCGGCATGGCCCACCGGAAATCGGGAGGCGCCCTGTATCCGCAACGCGCCACTCGCCAACGTTTCGAAGGCGACGCCCAACCGGCTCAGCGAGTCGAGCATCACACGGGTATCATCGGAGTCGAGCAGGCCGTGCAGTTCAGTGGCCCCTTCGGAAAGTGCGGCCAGCAACAGCGCGCGATTGGAAATACTTTTCGAGCCAGGCAGCGCGACGGTACCCCGTGCACTGGTCACTGGTGCGAGCTCCAGCCGATCGGCCGAGTTCGTAGTGGTCATTACAATCTGCTCCGACTGCCCCAGAAACGTCGCGCCAAGGCCGCCCGTTCCAGGAAATCATGTAGTTGCGAGCCGTCTGCGGCCCGCAGTGCCTGTTCCGCCTGGTCGAGCGATGCCCTGACCTCGGCCAGTTCCGACAGAATGGCGTCGCGATTCGCCAGGAAGATATCGCGCCATATTTCGGGGGAACCGGCGGCGATACGCGTGAAGTCGCGAAAGCCGCTACCGGCAAGTTCCATGCGAACATCAGAATTCGCGGCGCTGGCCACCTGCCACATATAGACAGAAGAAAGAAAGTGCGGCACATGGCTCACCGATGCCAGCACAATATCGTGTGTTTGCGGCTCCATGACGACAACCCTGGCGCCGCAAGCTTCCCAGAGCTGGGTTACGCGCCGACGTATCGCGGCGTCGTTTTCATCAAGCGGCGTCAGAATGACCGTGCGGCCCTCGTACAGATCGGCCGAGGCGGCCGACGGCCCTGTTTTTTCAGCTCCGGCGATAGGATGACCCGGCACGAACTGGCCAATGCGCTCGCCCAGCGCCAGCCGCGCCGCTTCAACCACATCGGCCTTCGTGCTACCGGCATCGGTAATGACCGCGTTGGCATTCAAGGCGGGCAACATCGTTTCCAGCACTGAATGGGTCGCACCCACAGGAACGGCCAAGAGAATGATATCGGCTTGAGCGGCCGCCTCTTCCAGCGACGCTTCTGCATCCACCAGGCCAAGCTCGATGGCTTCCTGCATGGATTTGCGGTTGCGCCCTACCCCTAGCACACGCCCCACTCTACCCGAACGGCGCAAGGCTGCGGCGAAGGAACCGCCGATCAACCCCACGCCCACTACGGCGAGCACGGGCGGCGTCGCGTCGGTGTCACCCGGCGAACGTTGATTCATGCTGAACCCTTACTGACGGGGATACGAGCCGAGCTCTTTGAAGAAAGCGACTTCCTTCTTGAGGTCGCTTAGCGCCTTGGCCACCATGGGGTCGTTGCGATGACCCAGCATGTCGACATAGAAATAGTATTCCCACTGCCCGGTGCGGGCCGGACGCGATTCGAATCGGGTCATCGACACACCGTTGCCTGCCAACGGCGCCAGCATGGTGTAAACGGCGCCCGCGCGATTCGGCACCGCGAGAATGATACTGGTTTGGTCGTCGCCCGTAGGCAGCGTTTCGATCTTGCCGACCGCGAGAAAGCGTGTACGGTTCTGCGGATCGTCTTGAATGCCCGACGCCACGGCCGTAAGTTCCCATGCGTGCGCAGCGTGGTCGCCTGCGATAGCCGCCACGGTGGAGTCTTGCGCAGCCAGTCGGGCGGCTTCGCTATTGCTCGACGCTGCGTCGAGCGTGATGTGAGCAAAGTTCCGTGTAAGCCAGCTGCGGCACTGCGCGAGTGCCTGAGGGTGCGCCACGATGCGCGTGACGCCCTCCATGGAACCGGAGCGGGTCAGCAAATTATGGTGAATCTTGATCGAGCGCTCGCCGACGATCTTCAAAGGCGAATTCAAGAGCAGATCGAGCGTGCGATTCACGGCCCCTTCGGTGGAGTTTTCCACAGGCACCACGCCCACATCGGCCTGACCGGCTTCCACGGCGCGGAATACTTCGTCGAAGGAATCACAGCGCACCGACTCGATGGCATGACCAAAATGCTCGAATGCCGCCTGCTCTGAAAAAGAACCTTGCGGCCCCAGGTAGGCGACCGTGAGCACGCTCTCGAGCCCGCGGCATGTCGAAATGATCTGGGTCCACACCGCATCGATGGCCTCGGCGGTGAACGGGCCGGGATTGCGGGCCTGCAGCGACCGTATGATGACCGCTTCGCGTTCGGGCTTCAGAACAGGGCCGTCGACATCGAACTCCTTCTTGATGTCGCCTACCGCCTGCGCCGCACGGGCACGCTCATTGAGCAGTTCCAGAATCTGTTCATCTATGGCGTCGATGCGCTGGCGCAAAGGCTGCAAGCGAGCCAACAAGGTGTTATCCATATTGTCGTTCGAATTCCTGCATGAAGGTGATCAGTGCCTGCACGCCTTCAAAAGGCAGGGCATTGTAGATAGACGCTCGCATGCCGCCCACGCTTTTGTGGCCCTTCAGCTGAGTGAGCCCACGCGCTTCGGCCTGCTCGAGGAACTTCGCATTGAGCGACTCGTCTTTCAGAAGGAAGGGCACGTTCATGCGCGAGCGCGCCGACTCGTGCACGGTGCTGACATAGAACGACGAGCTGTCGAGGTACTGGTACAGCGCCTGCGCTTTGCGAATGTTCTGCGCTTCAATAGCGGCCACGCCGCCCTGGCGCTTGAGCCACTTGTACACCAGGCCCGCAATGTAGATGGCGTAGGTGGGTGGTGTATTGAACATCGAGCCGGCGGCAGCCACATTGGCGTAATCGAACGCCGACGGGCAAATGGGCAACGCATGCCCGACCAGATCGTCGCGCACAATGACTACGGTGACCCCAGCCGGCCCCGCGTTCTTTTGAGCGCCCGCGTACACCATGCCAACACGTGAGAAGTCGATGGGGCGAGAAAGGAAATGCGACGATGCGTCGACGACCAAGGGTACGTCGGGGGCACCCAGGTCGGCCATATCGGGCCACTGCGTGAATTCGACGCCGCCAATGGTCTCGTTGCTGCACAAATGCAGATAAGCCGCATCCGGCCTAACGCTCCAGGTGTCAGGAAATGGAAACCAGGCCCAGGCGGTGTGCTCGGCGCCGTTGATCTGCGCCGTGGTTCCGCTGGTGGCAGCCACTGCGACATCGCCATATCGCTGGGCTTCCTTATACGACTTGTTCGACCATGACCCGGAAAGAACGTAGTCGGCCTTACCCGCACCATTACGCCCGATCAGGTTCAGCGGAACGATGGCATTCTCTGCCGTAGCGCCGCCCTGCATGAAGAGGATGTGAAAATTGTCGGGAACGCCCAGCAGCTCGCGCAGGTCGGCCACCGCCTCATCACGGATCTGTGTGAAGTGCTTGCCACGGTGGCTCATTTCCATGACCGACATACCGCTTCCATTCCAGTCGGTCATTTCGCGCGCGGCCTGCTCGAGCACCTCGAGCGGCAACGCAGACGGCCCTGCGGAAAAATTCCAAGGCCGTGCACGGGCTGCGTTCGTAGCCGGGCCACCG
>CAZPYF010000144.1:2429-6208 GCA_964590015.1 uncultured Burkholderiaceae bacterium | reverse complement strand
CGCTCTTCGCCCGGCATCAGCCGGTAGTAGCTGGCATTGTCGAGCCCCTTCCACGAAAGCGTCGGCCCCATCTCGTTGCCCTCGGCCGTGTGGTTATAGACCACATCGAGAATCACTTCGAAGCCTTCAGCCTGCAGTGTCCGGATCGTACGGCGCAGGTCGTTAGGGTTCCCGCCATACAAATAACCCGGTTCAGGCGCAAAGTACGACAACGTGTTGTAGCCCCAGTAGTTGCGCAGCCCGCGCTCGACCAGGAAGTGATCCTGAAGAAAGGCATGAACAGGCAGCAGTTCTATCGCCGTCACCCCGATTCGGTGCAGATGCTCAAGAAAGCGTGGGTCTCGTAAGGCTCCGCTGGTGCCACGCAGGGGTTCGCGCATACCTTCGCGCAGCATCGAAAGGCCCTTGACATGCCCTTCGTAGATCACCGTCTTCGACCACGGCGTATCGGGCCGGCCGCCACTGCCCCAGTCGAACAGATCGTGAGTGACAATGCCCTTCGGTACAGAGGCCGCAGAGTCACGGCGATCCATCGAGAGATCGGCCTTGGAGTGGCGGACCCGATAGCCGAACACCGCGTCATTCCATTGCACCTGGCCCAGCAGTTGCCGCGCATACGGGTCGATAAGTAATTTCGACGGATTGAAGCGATGACCTCGGCGCGGGTCGTACGGGCCATAAGCGCGATACCCGTAGACCAGGCCGGGTTCGGCTTCGGGCAGGTAGCCATGCCAGATTTCATCCGTACATTCCGGCAACGCATAGCGCTTACGCTCTCGCCGGCCGTCAGCGTCGAAGAGACAGAGCTCGATCTTGCTGGCGTGCGCCGAGAACACGGCGAAGTTCACGCCGGAACCATCAAACGTGGCCCCCAGCGGATACGGCTTACCTGCTTCCAAGGTGGGTACCCGGAAGACACTCTTCGTCATGTTCGGTCTCCTTGCCGCGCATCAGCGGGCGTGAACATCAATGTAGCGAGGGGGGGCAGAACCAAGGTGACGCTGTGCGGGCAGCCATGGGCGCTCTGGTCGTGCGCCTGCACTTCCCCGGCGTTGCCCATACCCGACCCGCCATAGACCTGTGCATCGGTATTGAGAATTTCTTTCCAGACGCCCGTTTGGGGCACGCCAATGCGGTAGCCGTGGCGCGGCACGGGTGTCATGTTGCACACCACCAGCACGCAACTGTCAGCGTGGCGGCGCAGGAATGCGAAGACACTGTTCTCGATGTCGTCACCGATCAGCCACATGAACCCGTCTGGGTCGACGTCGGCCGCATGGAGGGCGGCATGATGTCGGTACAGGCGATTCAAATCACGCACCACCGCCTGTACGCCCGAATGCGCAGGCGATGCCAAGGCCGCCCAGTCGATCTCGGCGTCATGGTTCCACTCACTCCACTGGGCGATGTCGCCGCCCATGAACAGCAGCTTCTTGCCGGGGTGGCCCCACATGAAGCCCAAGTACGCCCGCAGATTGGCAAAGCGGCGCCAGTCGTCGCCCGGCATGCGCTCGAGCAAGGAACCTTTGCCATGCACAACTTCATCGTGCGACAGGGGCAGTACGAAGTGTTCAGTGCGCGCATAAACCATGCCGAACGTCATGTCGTGGTGGTGGTAGCGCCGATGCACCGGGTCATACCCCATATACCGCAGGGTGTCGTGCATCCACCCCATATTCCATTTGTACTGGAAGCCCAGACCGCCTGCATGCACCGGAGCCGTGACACCGGGCCAGGCGGTCGACTCCTCGGCAATCACCATGGCTCCCGGCACCTGTTCGGCCAACAACGTGTTCAGATCTCTTAGAAACGCAACGGCTTCCAGGTTCTCGCGCCCTCCGTGGATATTGGGCATCCACTGGCCCGCTTCGCGGCTGTAGTCGAGGTACAGCATCGAGGCCACGGCATCGACACGCAGGCCGTCAACGTGGTAGCGACGCGTCCACTCCAGGGCACTGGCCAGCAATAAATTGCGCACCTCGTTGCGCCCGAAGTTGTAGATGAGCGTATTCCAATCAGGATGAAACCCCTGGCGAGGATCCATGTGCTCATAGAGCGCCGTACCATCGAAGTTCGCCAGCCCATGGGAATCGCTCGGGAAGTGCGCCGGCACCCAATCCAGAATCACGCCAATGCCCGCCGCATGGCAGGCGTCGACAAAGGCGGCAAAATCTGCGGGCGTGCCGTACCGTGCCGTGGGCGCGAATAGCCCCAAAGGCTGATAGCCCCATGAACCACCGAACGGGTGCTCCGTAATCGGCAACAGCTCGATGTGGGTGTAGCCCATGTCAGCCACGTAGCGAATCAGCTCCGCGCCCGTGCTGTGCCATCGCGGCTCGCATCCAGGCGGGCGTCGCCATGAGCCGAAATGCACTTCATAGATCGAAAGGGGCGCATCATGGGCCTGGTGGTGTGCACGCGCCTGCAACCAGCCTTCATCGGTCCAATGGAATTCCGTTTCATCACTTACCACCGAGGCCGTGGCCGGCGGGCATTCGGTCTGGCGAGCCAGCGGGTCGGCCTTGAGCGGCAACAGGTGGCCATGGCGATCATGCAGCTCGTACTTGTATCGGGCACCCGGGCCGACATCGGCGATAAAGAGTTCCCATACACCGCACTCACGCCGCAGATGCATGGGGTTCGCGCGCCCATCCCACCCGTTGAAGTCCCCTACGACAGAAACTCGGCCCGCATTCGGCGCCCAGACGGCGAAGCGCACGCCGCGCCGGCCCTCATGCTCGATCATGTGGGCGCCCAGACAATCCGCCAGCTCCCAATGACGGCCCTCGGCAATCAGGTGGATATCGACATCCCCCAGCAAAGCGGTATGGCTCATCATGTGTCCTCCGACCGGCTTCTCATTAACAGGGGCGAGCCCTTACGCAACAGCCGATGCGCGACCCGGTGCAGGCCGCGAAGGGGAGTACCGATCCAGTCAGGGCGGTGCTTGGCTTCGTAGCCCACTTCGTATGCCGCCTTCTCGAGCAAGGCCAGATCGAGCAGTACGGCCGCAGCGGCGGAGTCCGTGGGCAGAAGCGGGGCGCTTTCGGGATGGGCCTGCGCCCATGCGCCGATCTCGCTCCGGTAACTCTCCAACACCGCCTGCGTGGCCGTCGCGCAAAAGCTCACAATCAAGTCATGGCGGCGTTGTTCAAGATCGGGGGTGTCTGGAATCGCCAGCGATTCCGAGTCGGCTGCCACCGCGCTCGAACTTCCTGTTCCCGCCTGGGGAAGCGAATCGAACGCCGCCACGGCGTAATCGAACGACCGCAGCAAACCTGCGACATCGCGCAAGGCGAACGAGAGACCGCGCCGTTCTTCGAGCGGCCGTACCGGCTCACCCTCGAAATCAATAAAGTGAATGTCGCCCTGCGTGATTAGAATCTGGCCCAGATGCAAATCGCCATGTATACGGATCGACAGTGTTCCCTTTGCGCGCAGCACATCACGCATGATTTCAGCTTCCAGCTTTGCGCGCGTGTTCTCCAGATCTTTAAGAAGTTCGATCATGTCGGCAGACAGACGCGCCTCGTTCTGTCGACACACAGTAAGGGCCGAGTCCAGCATGGCGAGGATCGCTTTACCCCAACGGCGGGCGGCCTTCTCGTCGACGATTTCGGGCGCAAAGGCGGGATCATCGATCGGTTGGGCGAGTACGCCGTGCATTTGCCCCAGCCGGCGGCCAATGACCGCCGCCACGGCCTGGTACGGCGCCAGCTCCTCGGCGTAGTCTTCGCCGCTTTCGCCCGTGAGGGCTGCGGTTTCCAGACTGCGTTTGA
>CAZPYF010000144.1:0-2329 GCA_964590015.1 uncultured Burkholderiaceae bacterium | reverse complement strand
GCGTAGTCTTCGCCGCTTTCGCCCGTGAGGGCTGCGGTTTCCAGACTGCGTTTGAGGAATTCCTGGGTCCACGTCCACGCGTCGCCTTGATTCTGCAGACGCCGGTGTATCAACGCCAGCGTATGCGGCGTACCGTCGGCGCTGATGCGCAGAATTTCACCCAGCAGTTCCGGGGCGTTGCCGTAGCCGGCTTCTGTGAGCCGGCGCGTCATCTCGGCTTCCGGGTGCACGCCCGGCACAATGTGCCGCAACAACTTGAGCATGATTTCATCGCCCACGAGCACCGTGCTGTTCGACTGCTCGCCATGGAACCACTCCACGTTGGTGTCGGCGCTCCATGTCAGTTCCTTGAGCCCCGGCTCACCGTGGAACTTGATCATCCCCCGCTCGCCCGCAAGCGGTAGCGGCATCTCCTTATGACTGGCCAAGTTATCGAGCAAACTCAGAATGAACGCCGGCACCGTATAGGCCTCTGTAAGGAATCCCACTTCGGCACCGCGCCGCACTCGCGCCAGCGCGTACTGCAAGGGCATGCCATCTATGGATTCCGCCCACAGCATCGCCAGCGGCACCAGCCAGCTACGCCCGGTATCGCCTTCTTCAACAACTTCCACTAGGAAGAAGTCGGTCTGGCCGGGCATCGGCTCCATGTAGAGCACCTGCACAGCCTTTGTGGCCACATCACCCGGATGCCAGCGTTGATTCGCAAGATAGCGTGGGAATATCTGATCGGTGAGGGTACGCCACGAGCGCTCCAGCATCTGCGACCCCCGCCGCTTGCGCAAGACCAGGGTCGAGAACTCCGGTAACTGTGGCGGTGATACGGCGTGCCAGACGGGTGGGTTGGCACTGGCGCTCAGGTCAAACCAATAAAAACCGTAGGGCGGCAAGGTCAGCAGGTAAGGCAACTCGCCGATTGTCGGGAACGGCGTGCCACCCAGCAACTCCACGGGAACCCGGCCCGACATCTCCGAGAGGTCCAGTTCCACGGGCTGCGACGCGTTCGACAGGTTCGCAACGCACATGATCACCTCACCCTCGTATTCGCGCAGATACGCCAGTATCTTGCGGTTTCCGGGGTAAAGGAACCGCAGCGTGCCGCGCCCGAACACTTGAGTCTGCTGACGCTTGGCCAGCATGCGGCGGGTCCAGTTCAGCAGTGAGTGCGGGTCGCGCTGTTGGGCTTCCACGTTCACTGCTTCATACCCGTACAGCGGCCCCAGCAGAACAGGCAGGCCTAACTGTTCGGGGTCGGCCCGTGAGAACCCGCCATTGCGGTCGGCAGACCACTGCATGGGGGTACGCACGCCGTCGCGGTCGCCTAGATGGATGTTGTCGCCCATTCCGATCTCGTCGCCGTAATACACCACTGGCGTACCGGGCATCGACAACAACAGGCTTTTCATGAGTTCGATACGACGCCGATCACGTTCCAGCAGCGGCGCCAGGCGCCGCCGTATGCCCAGGTTGATGCGCGCCTGGCGATCTGCGGCGTAGACCTCCCACAGATAGTCACGCTCGCTGCTCGTAACCATCTCAAGCGTGAGCTCATCATGGTTGCGCAGGAAGATCGCCCACTGGCAGTTCTCGGGAATTTCGGGGGTCTGCTGCATGATGTCGGTAATGGGAAAGCGGTCGGCCCGGGCGATCGCCATATACATGCGCGGCATGAGCGGAAAGTGAAAGCACATATGGCATTCGTCGCCGTCGCCGAAGTATTCCTGCGCATCTTCCGGCCACTGATTCGCTTCGGCCAAGAGCAGTCGATCGGGGTATTCACGATCGAGAACCGCGCGAATCTCGCGCAACACCGCGTGCGTTTCGGGCAGATTTTCGTTATTCGTTCCCTCCCGTTCCACTAGGTAGGGCACGGCGTCGAGCCGTAGGCCATCCACCCCCATGTCAAGCCAGAAACGCATGACACTGATGATTTCCTTGAGCACGCGAGGATTGTCGTAATTGAGGTCGGGCTGGTGGGAATAAAAGCGATGCCAGTAGTACGCGCCCGCGACCGGGTCCCATGTCCAGTTCGACGACTCGGTATCGCAGAAAATGATGCGCGTACCGGCATACTTCTGGTCATCATCCGACCAGACATAGAAATCGCGCGCTGCTGAACCGGGCTTGGCATGCCGCGCGCGTTGGAACCAGGCATGTTGGTCTGAGGTATGGTTCACGACCAGTTCGGTGATCACCCGCAGTTTGCGCGCATGCGCCTCACGCACGAAGCGGCGCACATCGGCCAGCGTGCCGTATTCCGGGTGTACATCTCGATATTCCGCAATGTCGTAGCCATCGTCGCGCCGCGGCGACGGGTAGAACGGCAGAA
>CAZPYF010000143.1:0-6259 GCA_964590015.1 uncultured Burkholderiaceae bacterium | reverse complement strand
TGATGGCCAGGTTGTCGATCTGGTTGCCGGCGTCGTTGTAGTAGAACTCGCGCAGTACGTCATAGCCTTGCGAGCTGAAGAGCCGACACAGCGCGTCGCCCAAGGCCGCCTGGCGTGCGTGGCCCACATGCAGCGGGCCGGTGGGGTTGGCTGAAACGAATTCCACCATCAGCTTGCGGCCGGTGCCCGCCACATGGCCGAAGCGTTCGCCTTCGGTTTGAATCGTGTGCAAGACGGCCTGATGGGCTGTGGGCGACAGCCGAAAGTTGATGAAACCGGGGCCCGCGATTTCAATGCCCGCGATCAATTCGTTGACGGCCGGGTCAGCTTGCAGCGCTTCAACGATCTGCTGCGCGAGCTCGCGCGGGTTACGCTTGGCCGACTTTGCCAGCTGCATGGCGGCATTGCAGGCGATGTCGCCATGCGCCGCCACCTTTGGGCGTTCGAGCACGATCGTAGGCTGCGCGTCGGGCAGCAGGCCGCGCACGGCGGTTTCAATGTGGGAAATGAGCTGTTTTTGTTGCTCGGGGAGCATAAAGCGGATTCGTTCAGACGGTGAAGCCAAAATGATACCGTGAATCGGGCTATGGGCCTTCTTGCGGCGGCCAGCCCAGCGTTTCCCCAAGCCAGCGGGAATAGCCCTGCATGTCGACTTCGCCCACCTTCTCTTCGGGTTGGCTCCGCCACGCGTCGACTCGCCGGATGAAGGTTTCGACCTGTTCGCGCGTGCTGCGGCCCAGACGGGCATCGTCGTCTTGGTACGCGAGCCACGGCGTGCCCGAGGGGGCCTGTACCGCGCGATCACCCCGCTGCACAGTACGCCAGAACGGGTCGCGCAGATCACGTAACGCGGCGGAGCGTTCGAGTGCGCGCGTAGGCACAAGATCCGCGAAGTCGATCGTTGCCGCGCGGGCTTGCCAGTGCATCCATGCCAGAGCGACGTGCGCGAGCGCCGAATCGGCGTTGTCGGCGGCCACATCGGCTGTGGCGTCATCGCCATCGGATGTCTCGCTTGTGGCGACTCCACCCCCGATATCAGTGTGCACGCCGACGAACGGCGCCTCGATGACATTGCCGGCGCCACCCGCATCCGCGCTCAGCAGCGGCATTGTCCAGCGATGTTCATGCAAGGCGACGGCGTGGGCCACCCACGACCACAGCGTGGCCACGCCGAAGTCGTAAAGATGGTTATGCGAGCCGCCGACGCCGAACTGCGCAACGGAGTCGAACAAGCCCATGAAGCGCAAGTCGACGCACGCCGACACCAGGCCTCGCATGGGGTCAGTTACGCTGAAGACGCCCCCCTGCACGTGTGAGGCGATACGGTTACCGAAGTGTCGTGCCAGCGCGGCCCCCCTTGAGAAACCTATGAGGTCAATTGAGACCGGTACACCCTGTGGCTGACGTTCGAGTGCCGTAAGCAGGGCTTGCCACTGATTCTCCAGGATGCGGCCCGCGCGCCACGCCACCACGGCGTCCCAATCGAGGAAGTCACTGTTGCCGGGGCCCGAGTGGTAGTGTGCCGCGCCATCGCGATACGCCTGGGCTAACTTCCAGACATTGCCTGTGGTGTCAGCGCTGTAGCGCGTGCCGTCAAAGGCAAACAGCAGCAGGCCGTAGGGGTCGGAGTGGCGCCAAGGCTGCTGGCCCGCATAGCCGAAGGTGTCGGTACCCGGCAGCGGGCCCAATGGATCGGGTTCAAGGTATTGGCCGAGCTCGGGCGCGTAGGTTCGTAGCAGGTTGTCGTGCCAGCCGGTGCCCGCATCTTCATACTGGCCCAGCAGCCGCAACGGGAAATGCAGATCTCCGGCTACCTGTTTCGCCTGACCGGTCGGCGTGTAACTGGCCAGCCAGCGCGGGCGACGATTCATGTCGGTGAGCAGGCGTGGCGCACCGGAGAGGTCGGCATGCACCGCCAGCCAATGCGGCAGGCCTTCCCGCGGGTACTCGATGACGCCTACGGGCACGTTGCTCGCGTACAGAAATCGGCGTGTGACGACGGGCGCCTCGTCGCCTGACGGCACGCGCGCTTCGGCCACCACCCTATCGTGAAGATAGAGGAAGTGGTGCGTGTCATCGTCGGTGTGCGTTGTAATGCGATGACCGAATGCGTTGTGTCGATAACTGGCGATTTGCTTTCCCGTATGGGAATTCTTCACCTGCTCGAGGCGCCGGTTCGGCCCATAGCGCAGATCGAAGCGCTGAGTGCCCACCGGCAGGCCCGATGCATCGCGCTCAAGGTTCGGAACGACAGTGGTCTCGTCGTGCTTCACGGCCGCCAGGGCGCCGTCGGCATGCCACGCATACCAGTGGTGTGTTGTGCCGGAGGGGCGCCGATGCGCAGCCGCCCGCTGCCTAGAACGCCCGTCGTAATCAACATCGAGCTGTTCCTGGTGGCCAAATAGCGGGTATGTATGGCGGTCGTGCACGACTCTGCCGTGGGCGTCGTAGCGCCGATGCTGTTCCCATAATGGCGTGTCGCCATACGCGACAAGCAGGGCGTCGGTGTGACCGCCAGTCGGGCGAAACGTGATGAGTTTCAACCCGTTGCCGTACTGGTAGCCTGGTTCAGAACGCTGCGACCTGATAACGGAGTGGCGGTGACCGCCGGCGTCTTCCCAATCCAGTGCGGCCAATGCTGCTTGCGAACCGGTACCGTGCCAGGCGTAGTGCAGCGTGCCCCCTTCAGGAAGCCGATGTTCCCTTAGGCGCCCGTACGCGTCGTACTCGAAGCGTTCTTCGAAACGCACGGCAGATGACATGGCATTAATCGGGCGC
Source organism: uncultured Burkholderiaceae bacterium (assembly GCA_964590015.1). GTDB lineage: Bacteria > Pseudomonadota > Gammaproteobacteria > Burkholderiales > Burkholderiaceae_B > Yanghanlia. The sequence goes on along the minus strand of CAZPYF010000143.1, from coordinate 3,481 downwards.
TCTACCGCGCGGCGCAATAGCCGGCCTGCGGCGTCGTACTGCCGCGTCTCGGTCTCCTCGGGGTGCTCAATTTGCACCAATTGCCGTGCGCGCCATCGTAATAGGGTGGTGGTTTGTCGCGGCGGCGATCCGCCCGTTTCCACGATGCGCTCGACCTGGCCTTGCGGGCCGTAGACAACCTGTACGGTGTCGCCGTTGGCGTGGCGCATCTGCGTTGGCCGACCGTAGGCGTCGGCAAGAAAGGTGGTCTGCCCTATGCGATGCGTGCTCCAGCTCAGGCCGAACAGCGGGCCAGAAAGGCGGCGCAACATCAGGCCCGGCCAGCCGGCTTCGTGTGGCGCTACCGAAGCCAGTTCACCCTTGGGTGTACGGTACATTTGCAGCGCTGCGGCGGCGATAAGACGCCCCGCCGCATCGTAGTCGGCATCGTCCACGCGCCGATACGCGCCGTTGCCCAGCTCGAAACGTACATCGCGGCGTTGGCCGTCGCTGCTGTGAACCCGTGTGAGCCCCCGTGTTGTGCCCCTGGCGCTGTGTAGGTACTCAAGGTGCATTGCAGGTGTCGAGCGGCCGTGCTGCTGCGTGGCGATGGCGCGGCCGAAACGATCATAGGCCCAGGTGTTGAGCCGCAAAGGAGCTTGGCCGGGCAAGGCGACAGAGATACCTGTCAGTGCATAGGCGTTGCCGGCCTGCAGGCCGGGCTCGTAATGGTACGTGCGCCGCATACCGTCGGGCCGTTGCACGCTAGATAGGCGTGCCGTCGCGAGGGCGTTTGTCTCGTCGGGCCGGTCGTACTCATAGCGGAAGACCCCCACGGGCGTCTCCACCGCTGTAATCAACGCGTCGCCGTCGTGTTCGGTGTAGAGAAACTGCAGGGCATGATCGCCGGCGCCTTCAACCCGATTGATCAAGCCGACGAAGGCGCTCGGCCCACTGTGGCGCTGTATGTGGAGTTGAACTTTGCCCGCTACGCTGATGCGTATGAGGCGCCCGTGCGCGTCGAAGTGCAGGCGCCGGCCGTCAGGCCATTGCCAATATCGGCCCGAGGCTTCAGGCGTGGGAGCGGCAATCGGGGTAATGGAGCCGTCGCCGCCTCGCACCCGCCACCTGCCGTCTCGGTACTCAATCGAACTGTCGTAGGAAAGCGCCCAGTTGCGCCCCAGCGCCCCGCCGCGCGTCGACAGCCCGTTATAGTGCCGCAGCACTTCGAGGCCCGGTGCGGAAGCGTTCGGCGGCAAGTCGATGTCGAGCTGGTACTTGTTGCCGGTGGCCAGATGGATTGGGTTTCCGAGCCCTAACGTGAGCTGGGGTTCAGAGGCACCGGGCGCAGCGATACCGCCCGTCGCGCAAGGGGCACCGAGCGCAGGTGGTGAGCAGACGCCGCCGGCGGCGTAGGCAACCGGAAAACCTAAGATCGAACAGGCCGCGCACGTGACCACGTACGCCACCGCGTACGCCCGATATGCAATACCGCCATACGGTTGTTTGACCGCGCTGCCGCGGGCGGAAGAGCGCGACGCAGAACGCCGTTCGGCGAGCAGGAAACGTGTGAATGCCATCGGGAAGACATGAGAACTCGGAAGTCTTCATCTTCCGTCTTGGCAGCGCACGAGTGTTCGGTTAGTGTAGAAGCGTGTCCATTGTGGGAACCGCGATTATGCTGATTGTCTTTCACTCCAAGTCTGCCGCTGAAGTGCTGATGTTTTCGCAGCATGCTTTACCGATACTCAAGGCCGCCGGAAAACCGTACACCAACGAGTTGCCGGAACGCGGTGTGATCACGCGCGACGATGTCGGCGCGGCCATCGCAGGCATTGAGAGGGCCATGGCCATCACCAAGGAGACCGACGAAAATCCCAACTCCGACGACGATAACGACGACAAGGTGCACCCCATCAACGAGCCCGTGAGCTTCCGTCGACGCGCCTACCCGCTGCTGGCCATGATGCGCCTCGCGCACGAGCACCAGGAAGACATTATCTGGGAGCCCGCACCGACGTGGTAGACCCGGTCATAGGCAGGTCTCCGGCAGAATGTCGCACAAGTGACATTCTGGCAGCTGCGCCTTGCGTACTCTTGTCTCCGATGAATATCTATGGCCCGGAGGCCGACCCCCATGCGTAGTATCGTCACCATCATCTTCAACGAACGCCAGCGCCTCGAATACGCGGTCGATATCGACCATTCCCCCGAGGCGCAAGCCATGGCGATCGACTGGCTTGAAGCCACATTCGTACGCCTGGGCTGCGAGCCGCTGCGACATAGCGGCAAGGTGCTGTTGCTCGATAAGGTGCTGGGGGTGGCCGATTCGCTGGGCTACCAAACGTTCGCGCAGAACGCCGATCAGGCTGAAGAATTCGCCCAGCAAACCGCCATTGCGCTGGCCCGACCAGTGATCAATATCGATCTGCCCGGGCTCAGCGTGGGGTTCTAAACTACACCGTTAAGCCGTCACCACTTCCTGCACAGAAGGCGTGGCGCTCTGCGTTTCATGCCGGTTCACGGCACTCAGAATCGCCAGGAACGAGGCGGTGACAATATCGCCGTGTATGCCCACACCGAAGCCCGTGGGGGCATCGCCGATGCGAAGTTCGATGTAGCAGGCGGCGCGTGTGTCGGTGCCGGTGCCGATGGCATGTTCATGGTAATCCATGACCTTCACCGAGCCTTCGAGCGCATTCACGAATGCTGAAATGGCGCCGTCGCCGCGGCCTTTCAGATTACGCACTTCGCCGTTGTACTCCAGCTCGACGTCGATCTCGAATTGCTTGCCCGAACCAGGGTTGGCATCACCCGTGATGCGATGGCGCACCAGCTTCCACGGCGCGTGCTGTTCGAGGTATTCCTTCTGGAAGATGTCGTACACGTGCGACGCCGTGACTTCCTGGCCGGTTTCGTCGGTCACGCGCTGAATCGCGCGGCTGAATTCGATCTGCAGACGGCGCGGCAATACCAGCCCGTGTTCCTGCTCCAGCAGGTACGACACACCGCCCTTGCCCGACTGGCTGTTCACGCGGATCACGGCATCGTAGCTGCGGCCCACGTCGGCGGGGTCGATGGGCAGATAAGGCACTTCCCATGCTGCGTCGGGTTGCTGTTGGGCGAAGCCCTTCTTGATGGCATCTTGGTGCGAGCCCGAGAACGCCGTGAATACCAGGTCGCCGGCATACGGGTGGCGCGGATGCACCGGCAGTTGATTGCAGTATTCCACGCAACGGCGAACTTCATCGATATCAGAGAAGTCGAGCCCGGGGTGAATGCCTTGGGTGTAGAGGTTCAGGGCCAGCGTGACCAGGCACACGTTGCCGGTACGTTCGCCGCTTCCGAACAGGCAGCCTTCAATGCGGTCGGCGCCGGCCATCACGGCCAGTTCGGCGGCCGCCACAGCGGTGCCGCGATCGTTATGGGGGTGCACGCTCAGAACGATGGCATCGCGTTGCTTGAGGTTGTTGTGCATCCACTCAATCTGGTCGGCGTACAT
>CAZPYF010000142.1:0-6306 GCA_964590015.1 uncultured Burkholderiaceae bacterium | reverse complement strand
ACGATGTAGTCGAACCCGGTCACTTATTGAAAATGAGGCCGTTGTTGTAGCCAAGCTGGCGCAGGCGGGCTTGTGCCGCCTCGGCCGCTTCGCGCGTGGGGAACGGCCCCACTCGCAGTCGGTAAGCTGTCTTGCCGTTGGCAATGGCGTCTTCAACGTAGGCATTGGTAACGCCTGCCGCTGCCAATTTCTCGCGTCGGGATTGCGCATCGGCCTGGGTGGTGTAGGCCGCCACCTGCAGAACGAAGCTGCCGGCCGACTGAGGGCGGGCAGGGGCGGCCGCCTGTGCCGGTTGCCGGCCTTCGAGCAAAGCGAGTGCCACTGAACCATCGTCGGTGCGACCGCTAGAGGGCGCCGGCTTGGGAGCGGGCTTTTCGGGTTGCGGCGCAGGTTCCGGCTGCGGCTCGGCGGGCTCGGGCTTGGCCGGCGGCTCTGCTGGGGGCCGCGTATCGGGCACCACAACGGTTTCTGGCTCGGTGGCGGATCCATCCGCCCCTATGGCGCCAGCCTCGTTCGACGATGCATCGATGCTGCCACCAGAAGAGGGTTGCGCGGGTTCCGGCGCCAGGGCCACCTGAGGCTCGGCGGGCAATGGGGGGATGGCATCCGGCAATACCACGGGCGACGGCAGCTCTTCCTGCGGCGGTGCGTCGAAGAGCATGGGCACGAAGATGACGGCGGTTAGAACGAGAACCAAAGCCCCAATAAGGCGACGCCGGGCACGGACTCGGAGTTCTGCCGCCTGGGCTTCGCTGCTGGTTCGTGACGAACTGCGCCGCCCGGTGGATCCGGAAGGCTCATTGCGCGAAAACAATCCCATGGACGCTTATGACCTATCTGCGTATGTGTGAACACCGGGCCGGGCCCGGGCTAGACCCCTTCCCGCCCGAGTTCACTCAGGACTGGGCCGACGGTGGAGAACGAGCCAAACACGACAATTCTATCATTGTCGCTGGCCGCCTTCCTGGCTTCCAGGAAGGCTGTAACCGGGTCGGGCCAGGTTGTAACGGTAACCTCGCGTCGAGCCCGTACAGGCCGCGCCGCCGGTTTTACGCCCGGGCCGGAGGTGCTCTGCTGCGGTTGCGCAACCGCCGGCAACACGATCGGGTCGTGATCGCCGCCGACGGGGGTGTCACCGGTAACACGTCTTACCACTTCGGCGAGCTTTTCGGCCGTCAAGCCCCGCTCGCCGGCGAGGCTCGCACAATACCAATGATCGATACGAGACGCCAGACGGCGCACGACGCCTTCTACATCCTTGTCGGCATACATGCCCACCACAGCGTACGTGGCCGGATACGACTGCATCGCATCGAGGCTCTGCCCCAGGGCCGCGGCGGCGTGAGGGTTATGGGCCACATCGAGCACAATGGCAGGGAGGCCCGGCAAAATATCCATGCGCCCGGGCAAGGTGACGCGTGAAAGCCCCACACGCACGGCCTGTTGCGGCACGGCCAAGCTGCTGCGCAACGCTTCGATAGCCGCCAGCGCGGCTGCCGCGTTCAATAGCTGATTGGCGCCGCGCAATGAAGGGTACGCCAGGCTTGCACGCCGCTGATCGCGCCCGCCATACGCCCACTGCTGACGGTCACCGGAGTAATTGAAGTCGCGGCCGAACAACCAGAGATCGGCGCCAATCTTGGCGGCATGATCGATCAACCGTTGCGGCGGCATGGGGTCGCTGCAGATGGCAGGCCGACCCGTTCGAAAAATATGCGCTTTCTCCCAGCCGATCTGTTCGCGGTCGCTTCCCAGGTACTGCTGATGGTCGATATCGACACTGGTAACGATCGCGCAGTCGGCGTCGATCATGTTCACCGCGTCGAGGCGCCCGCCCAAGCCGACCTCGAGTATGGCGACATCAACCCGCCGCGCCTCAAACAACAGCATGGCCGCCAGCGTGGAGAACTCGAAATAGCTGAGCGTGATGTCACCGCGCGCTGCATCGATGCGAGCGAACTGCTCGATGATCGAAGCGTCGTCGGCCGGTTCACCGTCGAGGCGGATGCGCTCGTTGTAGGCGATGAGATGCGGCGATGTGTAGGTGCCCACCTTGTAGCCGGCTGCCAGATAAATGGCCTCTAGCATGGCGCATGTCGACCCCTTGCCGTTGGTGCCGCCCACTGTGATCCGCACGCAAGGCAGCTTGAGCTCAAGCCGCTGAGCCACCTCGGTGATTCGAGCCAGCCCCATGTCAATGGCGGTGGGATGCAGGGTTTCAAGGTAAGACAGCCACTGCGCGAGTGGCGATGCGGAATCAGGGGTGGACATGATGAGAAAACCGATACAAGGCCTGGATAGCCATTGTAAGGGATGCGTGAAGCCGGCGCTCTACCGGCTCATGCCTCGGAAACGACCGGATAGCAGGCATCGCCCCAAAGGGTATCGGGGTTGTCGAGCATCAAGCTAATCATTAGGGGTACAAGCTTGCCGAGCAGATCGGTGCAATCACGCAACTGCTTGCGATTCACCGCACTGTTCCAAGTGGCACCGCCATGCACTAGCTGGTTGCGCAGGGTATATAGCCGATTAAAAATCAGCCCCAACAGCACGGCCGTGTTGCCACTACCCAGCGCGTGGTTGGCCCTCTGCTTACCGTGCTCGAAGCGTTGCTGCCAGTCTTCCTGGCTGATTCTGCCGCTTTGCCAGTCCCAGAAGCTTTGAAACACATACGGGGTGTCGAGCAAGATTCGAATGCTGCCCGAGAACTCTTGCCAGACCAACGCATCGATACGCCCGGCCTGGTCAAGCGCACATAGCTTCTCAAGAAACGCCCTGAATGCCGCCTGTTCTGAAAGGCGATGGTTCTCGTCAATTTCGTGTGCGTAGGCGGCGTTGAAGGCGATCCATAGAAACACGAATTGGCCGTCGAGGTCGTCAGCCATGGCGGCACGCTGTAGCCAGCTCAGTGAGCGGTGTACGCGCAGATTGAGGTTCGGGGGGTATGTGTCGCGCACCGCGCGGTGGCGTTCCTTCAGTGATTCGTAATTCATGCCTGCCAAGTGATACCGTGAAATCAAGGCGTCGATCATACTGCAAGTGCAACAGTTGAAAACAAACGCCGCAAGGTCGGAAGACACTTGCGGCGTTCGGGTAAGACCCAAGAGCGCACCCTACTGGCCCGGTGCGGCTCCGGCTGGATCGCTACCTCTTGCGTTGCGGCGGCAAATCGGTGCAGGTGCCCTTCGCCACTTCGGCAGCCATACCCACCGACTCACCCAACGTGGGATGCGGGTGGATGGTCTTGCCGATGTCAACGGCGTCTGCGCCCATCTCAACGGCAAGCACCACTTCGCTGATGAGGTCGCCCGCGTGGGTTCCCACAATGCCGCCACCGAGAATGCGCCCGGTGTCGGCGTCGAACAGCAGCTTGGTGAAGCCTTCGTCGCGGCCGTTGGCAATGGCACGGCCCGAGGCGGCCCAGGGGAATACCCCTTTGTCGAACTTGATGCCTTGCTTACGAGCCTCTTCCTCTGTGAGCCCGACCCAGCCAATTTCTGGGTCGGTATACGCCACGGAAGGAATGACGCGGGCGTCAAAGAAACTCTTCTGACCCGCAATGGTCTCTGCTGCAACATGGCCTTCATGCACGGCTTTGTGCGCCAGCATGGGCTGGCCCACGATATCGCCGATGGCATGAATATGCGGCACATTGGTACGCATCTGCTGATCGACCGAAATGAAGCCACGTTCGTCGACGTCGATGCCGGCTGCGTCTGCGCCGATACCCGCCCCGTTGGGGCGCCGCCCCACCGCCTGAAGTACCAGGTCGTATCGTTGCGGCTCCGACGGCGCATTCTTGCCTTCGAAACTCACCCAGATACCGTCTTCACGCGCTTCCGCGGAAACGGTGCGGGTTTCGAGCATGACATGGTCGAAACGCTGGGCGTTCTTTTTCTCCCAGACCTTGACCAGATCGCGGTCAGCGCCGGGCATGAGGTTAGGCAGCATTTCCACGACATCGAGCCGCGCGCCCAGCGACGAGTACACCGTACCCATTTCCAGACCGATGATGCCGCCGCCGATGATCAACATGCGCTCGGGAATGGCCTTCAGCTGCAGCGCGCCCGTTGAATCGACAATACGTTCATCGTCGGGCAGGAAGGGCAACTTCACGGATTCGCTGCCAGCGGCAATGATGGCCGAGCCGAACTTCACCACACGCTTGCCTCCCTCGCCTTCCACCTCAAGGTGATAGGCATCGAGAAAGCGGCCTGAGCCGTGAACCACGTCGACCTTACGGGCCTTGGCCATGCCGGCCAACCCGCCTGTGAGCTTGCCAACGACGCCGTCTTTATGCGCCCGAAGCTTGTCAAGGTCGATGGTGGGTTCACCAAAGGAGATTCCGTGTGCGCCAAGACTGCGGGCTTCGTCGAGTACCGACACACTATGCAGCAACGCCTTCGAGGGAATACACCCGACGTTCAGGCAGACGCCGCCCAAAGTCGGGTAGCGTTCAACCAGTACGACCTTGAGCCCGAGATCGGCGGCGCGGAACGCGGCGGAATACCCGCCCGGGCCGGCGCCCAACACCAACACCTCGCACTCCTGATCGACGTTGCCGGTGTAGCTGCCTGCCGGTGCGGGTGCGCGCGGGGCGCCCTCCGATCCCGAAGCACTGCGCTGTTCACCGGAACCCGTAGCAGCTTGGGGCGCAGGCGCCGCTTCAGCCGGCTGCGGCTGCTTTGACGTGGCTGGTTCAGCCTTATCAGCGGCCTCCGGCGTGTCGCCCTGCCCGCCCTTCGACGCCTCGGCGGGCTCGATTTCCACCAACGCGGTGCCTTTGTTGATCTTGTCGCCCACCTTGACGAGCACACGCAGGACCTTGCCGGCCTGATCGGCGGGAAGCTCCATCGAGGCCTTGTCCGACTCTACCGTGACAATGCCCTGTTCGACCTCAAGGGTGTCGCCTTCGGCGACCAGCAACTCAATAACCTCAACGTCGGCGAAGTCGCCGATATCAGGTACGGTGATTTGAACACTCATGCGTGGCTCCTAGAGGGCGATGCGGCGAAAGTCTGCCAGCAGCGACGCAAGGTAGACGTTGAAACGGGCCGCCGCAGCACCATCGATCACACGGTGATCGTAGGAAAGCGACAATGGCAGCATCAGGCGCGGCTGAAACTTCTTACCGTTCCATACGGGCTGCATCGTCGACCGCGAGACTCCAAGAATGGCCACTTCAGGCGCATTGATGATCGGCGTGAAATCGGTGCCGCCAATGCCGCCCAACGATGAAATCGAGAAGCAACCCCCCTGCATCTGGGCGGGCGCCAGCTTGCCGTCACGGGCAAGGCGCGCCAGTTCCGAAGTTTCTTCCGCGATTTCAAGAATGCCCTTGCGGTCGGCATCACGAATCACCGGCACGACCAGCCCGTTCGGCGTATCGGCCGCAAAACCAATATGGAAGTACTTCTTGAGCACCAACGTATCGCCATCGAGCGACGCGTTGAAGTCAGGGAACTTGCGCAACGCCGCCACGCTTGCCTTGATGAGGAAAGCGAGCATGGTGACCTTGACGCCCGATTTGGATCGTTCCTGCTCTTTATTCAGCTGCTGGCGCAGGTCTTCCAGTTCGGTGATGTCGGCCACATCGTTGTTGGTCACGTGCGGAATCATGACCCAGTTGCGATGCAGATTCGCGCCCGAGATCTTCTTGATGCGCGAAAGCGGGCGTTCTTCGATTTCACCGAACTTAGTGAAATCGACCTTCGGCCACGGCAGCACGTTAAAGCCGCCCTCGCCACCCGACGCTGCGGCCGGCGCGGCGCTGCTTCCCTGAGCCAACGCTTGCTTCACATAAGCACGAACGTCGTCGGGCGTGATGCGTTGCTTGGCGCCCGAGCCGGTGACCTTGGTGAGATCGACGCCCAGCTCGCGGGCGAATTTGCGTACCGACGGCGAGGCATGGGGCAGCGTGCGCAGCGGCACATCGGCGCTTGCAAAGGCTTGTGTGGGGGAATGACGCTCCGGCGGCGCCGACGCCAACTGGCTAGGGCCGCCACTCACTACCGGCCCGCTGGATTCAGCGATGGTTGTGGCCGGCGCGCCCTTGTTCTCGGGTGCAATGTCGGGTTCGTGCATCCCGCTCAACGGAGCAGGCGCCGTGTCGGCAGCCGGTGTTTCGCCGTTCGGTGCCACTTCGCCCGTAGCGGGCCCCGCGGAAGACGGTGTGCCTTCCGCCGCGCCGGCTTCGATTTCGACAATGACGATCTCGGTGCCTTTGCTGACCTTGTCGCCGACTTTGACGCGCACATCCTTCACCACGCCGGCATGCGACGACGGCACTTCCATCGACGCCTTGTC
>CAZPYF010000141.1:0-6335 GCA_964590015.1 uncultured Burkholderiaceae bacterium | reverse complement strand
TCTTCTGCACGATCGGGGTCTACTCGTTGAACTACAACGTGTTCGACATATGGGTCACAGCGGCATTCGGGCTCGTGGGCTACCTGTGGGTGAAGTTGAAGTGTGAGGGGGCGCCGTTGCTGCTCGGCCTGGTGCTTGGGCCCATGATGGAAGAAAACTTCCGTCGTGCGCTGCTGCTGGCCCGCGGCGACTACACCACCTTTATCACGCGGCCGCTCTCGCTGTCATTGCTGGTACTCGCGGTATTTCTGGTCGTGCTGGTGGCACTGCCCTCGGTGAAGAAGAAACGCGAAGAGGCTTTCGTGGAAGAAGGTTAAATTCAACAGTAGTAAACACTGCATTTGAAGGCCGGTCGGGAAGCTCCCGCCGGCCTTTTTGCTATGTGTGCGGGGGGCCGCGTTATGGCGCCCCGCCTTCAGGTAAAGTTGCGAACATGCCCGCTAAGAAATCCGAATCCAACGTCAAGACCGCCCTGCGCGTCATCGAGATCATTGAAATTTTCGCGCGCGAAGGCAAGCCGCTTTCGCTCACTGAACTGTCGCGCGAACTTGGCGCCCCGGTGTCAAGCTGTCTCGGGCTGGTTCGCACCCTTACACGTCTGGGCTATCTGTACGAAATCGGGCGACGCCAAGGCTATTACCCCACCGGGCGCCTGCTGGCAATGGCTCAGCGCATAGCGCGCGCCGACCCCATCCTCGAGAAGGTGGGCCCGACGCTCGCGGCATTGCGCGATGCGGTGGCCGAAACGGTAGTGCTCGGAAAACTGGCACCGAATGGTGAGGTCATCTATCTGGAAGTGATGCCGTCGCCCCACCCCATTAGCTATGTGGCTGACCCCGGCGCACAGCGACACCTGCACAACAATTCGCTGGGCAAGGCACTGCTGTCTTTAATGACCGAGGAAGAGCGGCGTAAGGCCCTGCAGGGCCGGGCGCTTGAGCGCTTTAACGAGCGTACGCTCGTCACGCTAGAGGCTCTGGAAGAAGATATTGCCCGCTCGCGCGAGCGGGGCTGGTTTCAGAATCTGGGCGAGTCGATGATGGATGTCGGCGCACTGGCCTGGCCGGTGAGCATCAGTGGCGGCGAGTACGCCGTGTCAATCGCCGGGCCCCTTTATCGCATTGAACCCAACCTGGAGCGCCTGGCGCAACAGTTACGCATGGCCTGCCGCGTGATGATGCAGCGGCAGTAGCAGGCATGCGCGACATGCCGCCGGAGAGCCGCCCGTAATGAGCGCGCACGGGCGCACGCACGCGGGCAAAGGCGCCGGCCGTGGCGGCCGGCCAGCCGCTTAGTACGATTTGGGAAGCCCCAGCACCTTTTCAGCGATAAAGCACATGATGAGCTGCGGGCTCACGGGCGCCAGACGCGGAATGAAGCTCTCGCGCAGATAGCGCTCAACATGATATTCCTTGGCATAGCCCATGCCGCCTAGCGTCTGCACGGCGGTTTGGCAGGCGTTGAACGCCGCTTCGGCTGCCAGGTATTTCGCGCTGTTGGCGTACGGGCCGCAGGGCTCGTCGGCATCGTAGAGGGCTGCGGCTTTCTGCACCATGAGGTCGGCCGCTTCCAGCTGCATCCACGCTTGCGCCAGCGGGTGTTGAATGCCCTGGTTCTGCCCGATGGGGCGGCCAAACACCACGCGCTCACGCGCGTAAGTCGTGGCCTTCTCAATGGCCGCGTGGCCCAGTCCGACCGCTTCAGAGGCGATAAGAATGCGTTCGGGATTCAGGCCATGCAGAATGTATTCAAAGCCCCGCCCTTCTTCACCAATGCGGTCTTCCACGGGAATCTCGAGCCCGTCGATAAACAGCATGTTGGAATCGACCGCCTTACGGCCCATCTTGTCGATTTCCCGCACTTCGACCTTGCTGCGATCGAGGTCGGTATAGAAGAGCGACAAGCCCTGCGTCGGCTTCTTCACTTCTGATATGGGAGTGGTGCGCGCAAGCAGCAACATCTTGTCGGCCACCTGAGCGGTGGAGATCCAGATCTTACGGCCGTGCACCACGTAATGATCGCCCTTGCGTTCGGCGCGCGTGGTGAGCTTGGTGGTGTCGAGCCCGGCGTCGGGCTCGGTACCCGCGAAACAGGCTTTTTGATCGCCGGCGATCAGCGGCGGCAGTGCGCGGGTACGCTGCTCGTCGTTGCCAAACACCACCACCGGGTTCAGCCCGAATATGTTCATGTGCACGGCCGAGGCGCCTGTAAACCCGGCGCCCGAACGCGAAATGGTGTGCATCATCAGGGCCGCTTCGGTCATGCCGAGCCCGGCGCCACCATACTCTTCGGGCATGGCAATGCCCAGCCAGCCGGCCTGGGCCAGATCGCGATGGAAGTCATGCGGAAATGCGCCATCGTGGTCGCGGGCGTGCCAGTAGTCGTCGTCGTAACGGCTGCAGAGATCTTCGACCCCGGCCACCAGCGCCTTGTGTTCTTCAGTTCGGGTGAAACTCACGTTATGTCCTCTTTCGACAGCTTGGGTGGCCTCGGGTTAGAGAACCACGTATTGATTTCTGTTTCTGAATAACCGGCTTCGCTGAGCACCTCGGCCGTGTGCTGGCCCAATTGCGGCGCATGGCGATGAATATCGAGCGGTGTGCGCGAATAGCCGCCCACCGGCCCCGGTGTACGCATCGTTCCTTCAGTGGGATGCTCAAAATTGCGCACCATTCCCACCGCTTCGATATGCGGATCGGCGATCAGGTCTTCGACGCTATAGAGCGGTGCGGCCGGAATATCGGCGGCACCCAGCTTCTCGAGCCAGTGGGCCGAGGTTTGCGAAGCCATCACATCGGAAACGAGCCGGTACGCTTCATCGATATGCTGTGCCCGCGCCGTATGGGAATTGAAGCGGGGGTCGTCCTTGAGTTCGGGTTGGCCGATCAGATCGAAAAACCGCCCCCAGTGCTTGTCGTTATAGATCAGCGCACTGATATGCCCGTCGGACGTGGCATAGGGCCTGCGGTGCGACACCAGCAGGCGCGCATAGCCCGTGTCGCCTTCAATGGGCTCAAAGGTATGACCCCCAAGATGGTCACCGAGCACCAGCTGGGCCATGGCCTCGAACATCGGCACCTCGACCGCCTGGCCGCGACCTGACTGGCGCGCCTCGATAACGCCCGCCAGCATCGCGATGGCCACCTGCATACCCACGGCGCGGTCGGCCAATGTAAGCGGCGCATAGCGCGGGATATCGCCGGAATTGCGTTGGTAGAGCGACGGCAACGCCGTCATGCCTTGAATGAGATCATCGTAGGCGGGGCGGCCGGCATACGGCCCGGCGTTGCCAAAGCCGTACGCCCCAACATACACAATAGCCGGGTTCACTGCCGCCACGCTGTCGTAATCGAGCCCCAGCCTGGCCATGGCCTGAGGCCGCGTGTTGTACAGCAGCACGTCTGCCTTCTCTGCCAGCCGCAGGCAGGCCTCGCGCCCGGCCTCGGTCTTGAGGTCGAGCACGACCGAGCGCTTGTTGCGGTTCAAATGCAGGTACAACACACCCATGCCCGGGTTGCGCATAGGGCCCACCGCTCGCATGTTGTCGCCCGAAGGCGGCTCAACCTTGATGACGTCGGCGCCGAGGTCACCCAGAATCTGGGTGGCGTACGGCCCCATGACCACCGAGCTCAGGTCGAGGATGCGAATACCGGCTAGTGGGCCGGACGGGGTGCTTGCGGTAGTGGAATCAGGCATGGCGGCGTTGAAACGTTATTCAGGCTGAAGGTTGGCTTCGCGGATCCACTTGCCCCAGAGCTCGTATTGCTCGGCGACAAAAGTGGAGAACTCTTCCGGTGTGCCGCTGAACGCATCGAAGCCCAGTTCGGCCAGGCGCGCCTTCGTCTCGGGGTTGTTCACAATCTTATTGATCGCCGTGTTCAGCACCTTCACGATTTCGGGATCCATACCCGCCGGGCCGAAATAGCCGTTCCACGAGTTGATGTCGAAATCAGCGACGCCGGCTTCTTCCATGGAAGGCAGGTCGGGAAGCAGTGCGCTTCGTTCCGCCGTCGACACGGCCATGGCGTGCAGCCGGCCCGCGTTCACGAACGGCGTACCCGAGGTCAGGTCGGTAAACATGAAGTCGACTTCGCCCGAGACCAGGTCGGTGAGGGCCTGAGGCGTGCCCTTGTACGGCACGTGCAGCATCTCGGTGTTCGTGGCAATGGCAAACCGGCCACCGGCCACGATGCCGGTGCTGTTACCGGTGGCGTACGCCATGTCGCCCGGGTTGGCCTGCGCGTGGGCGATGAGCTCCTTCACGGTCTTGTAGGGGCGTTCCGGGTTGGTAACCAGAATGAAGGGCAGGTTGCCGCCGCGCGCGATAGGCGTGAAGTCTTTAATAGGGTCGTAGCTGACGTTCTTCATCAACCACGGTGCCGCTGAGTGCGACGTGTTGGTGGTGACGAACAGCGTGTAGCCGTCGGGCTTGGCCCGTGCGACATAGTTTGCAGCGATGGTGGCATTGGCGCCGGGCTTGTTCTCGACCACGATCGGCTGGCCCAGCTGCTTGCTGAGCTCTTCAGCAAAGATGCGCCCGACCGAGTCCGTGCCCGACCCCGCCGGGAACGGCACGATCAGTGAAATGGGCTTTTCGGGGTAGGCTGCCTGTACCGCTTGCGGCATAACGCCCAACGTTGCCACGCCGGCGATCAGCGCAAGGCTCAGACCCGCTATGGTGGAACCGGATTTCTTGATGAGTTTCATGGTTGTCTCCCTGGTTTGCAGCTCAGCGGATCACGCGAGCCGGATTTTCTTCATACGGCGGTGAGTAGATAACCAGCAGACGTGCGGGTGTTTCGCTGGTTACGGTAAAGACATGCTTCTTGTCGGCAGGGAAGAAACAGCAATCGCCGGCCTCCATGACGCCGCGTTCGCCTTCCACTTCAACAACGGCACTGCCTTCCAGCAGGTAGCACACCTGCTCGATGCCGGGGTGCGCGTGTGGCAACGCACCCTGGCCTTTTTCAATGGTGCCGAGGAGCACCTCAAGATGGCTGGAGCCCACGGTTTCAGGCGAGATGAGGCGCCGGTTCACGGTGCCACTGTGGTTGGCGGGCGAGTAGCCGGGGACATCCGACTCCCTGATGATCCATGCGGGTTTAGACATGCTGGCTCCTGATAACTTTTTCTGCTAGATGAAATTAAGTTTACCAGTGTGAAAAATAACTTCAAGTGTCCGCCACGGCAAATCGGGCTGAATTCATGGTAAATAACGCGCACCACTCTCGGCGAAGCCTTGCTACACGGGGCGTTGCGAGGCGCGAAACGCCCGTGCAGGGACGTTACTAGGGATATCCCGATATAATCGTCTCGTCGGCCGGCGCTCGCCGCCGCTTCGTCCTGCCCGCCGTATTTCGGCGTCCCTGACTCCTTTTGTGCTTCGCACGTTTGAATCAATGAAGAAACTCACTGGCATTCTTTTGGCATCTACTGCCGTCCTGCTCAGCGCTTGCGGCCCCAGCAACGACACCACAACGGCCGAGGCCGCTGCGCCCGCCACCGAGGCGCGCAAGATCGTGGTCGGTCTCGACGACAACTTCCCACCTATGGGCTTTCGCGACGAGAAGAATCAGCTCGTAGGTTTCGACATTGACCTGGCTCGCGAAGCCACCAAGCGTCTGGGCATGGAAGTAGAGTTCAAAGCCATCGACTGGAGCGCCAAGGAAGCCGAGCTCAACGGCAAGCGTGTCGATGTGCTGTGGAACGGCCTGACCATTACTGAAGAGCGCAAGAAGAACATCAATTTCACCAAGCCTTATATGGCCAACCACCAGATCATCCTGGTTTCCGCCGCATCTGACATCCAGAACAAGGCTGATCTGGCCGGTGCCGTGGTCGGTGCCCAGGAAGGCAGTAGCGCGGTCGACGCCATCAAGAAAGACGCCCAAGTTTTCGAAAGCTTCAAAGACCTGAAGACCTTCGGCGATAACGTCACCGCCCTGCTCGACCTTTCAGCAGGCCGTCTTGATGCCGTCGTGCTCGACGAAGTCGTGGGCCGCTACCTGGCCGACAAGCGCGAGGGCGAGTACCGTGTGCTTGAAGAGAATTTCGGCACGGAAGACTATGGTGTGGGCGTGCGCCTCGACGAGAACGAATTACGTGAGCAACTCGACAAGACGCTCGACGAAATGAAGGCCGACGGATCGGCCGGCCGTATCGCCACAGAATGGTTCGGCGCCGACATCATCAAGTAAGCCGACTTCAACCCAGGGCCGCCCGCCCAACGGTTCACAACTGTGATGTACGGCGCGGGCAGCCCGGCAAACAGGCCACGACAGCCTCAGCATGGATTACGTTCTTTCCCTGATCGGGCCGATGGCCGATGGCGCGAA
>CAZPYF010000140.1:0-6374 GCA_964590015.1 uncultured Burkholderiaceae bacterium | reverse complement strand
ACCATTTTGCCGAGTACGGCATGGCGGCGCACTGGCTTTACAAGGAGTCCGGTTCCCGAGGCGGGCAGGCCGCGGCGGCCTCGACCTACGATCAGAAGCTGGCGTGGATGCGCCAACTGCTTTCGTGGGACGGTGAAGCACCGGCGAACGCCGCCGACGCGGGGGCGCCGCCGACCGCTGCCGAGGAACGTATTTACGTGATGACGCCTCAGGCCCGGGTCATCGAGCTGCCTGCCGGCGCCACGCCCGTGGATTTCGCCTATCACCTGCATACCGATTTGGGCCATCGCTGCCGTGGTGCACGCGTCGACGGCCAGATGGTGCCGCTTTCCACCCCACTGCAAACCGGGCAAATCGTGGAAATCATTGCGGCAAAATCGGGCGGCCCGTCACGCGACTGGTTGAATACTCAGCTGGGTTTTCTGGCGAGCCCCCGTGCTCGCTCCAAGGTTAGAGCCTGGTTCAACGCCATCGAGTTGCAGCAGCGCATTGCGCACGGTCAGACGGTGGTCGAGAAGGAGCTGCAGCGCCTGGGCAAGACGGCGGTGAGCATGGAAAACATGGCGCAGCAGCTTGGCTTCGCGCGGGCTGATGATCTGTATGTCGCTGTGTCGAAAGAAGAATTCAGCCTGCGTCAGATCGATTACCTGCTTAGCGGCCAGAAGGCCCGCGACGAGCAGCAGGAAGGCGACGATCCGGCGAAGCTGCAACTGCGCACATCGGAAGCGGCGTCACCCGGCAAGAGCGGCGTGTTGGTCGTGGGCGTCGACTCGCTTATGACGCAACTCGCCCGCTGCTGCCGCCCCGCGCCCCCCGATGCCATACGTGGGTTCGTGACGCGCGGGCGTGGGGTGTCAATACATCGCAGCGACTGCCCGTCGTACGCCGCGCTTGCGCAGCGCCAGCCGGAGCGCCTTATTGAGGTCACGTGGGGCGATACCGGCGACACGCTGTACCCGGTTGATATCAGCATCCACGCCCAAGAGCGGCCGAACCTGCTGCGTGACCTTTCCGAGGTCTTTGCCAAGCTACGCATCAATGTCATCAGCGTGAATACGCAAAGCCGGCGTTCGCTCGCGCATATGGTGTTCACCATTGAGGTGCGTAGCGGCGAGCAAACGACCCGTGCCCTCACAGCGCTGAATGAGCTCACGGGCGTGCAGGCCGAACGGACTTAGTCTCGCAGGCCCGCAATTTTTTCTCGGGGCGCCGCCTCGTGCCGACGTTCGGGGGATTCCTGGGCAGGACTGCTAAAATGTTCGATCCGGGAATCTCGGCTTGCGCCGTGCAATGAGAGAGTAACGATTTGGAACCCTATAACTTCCCTGATAGCAGCGGGCACTTCGGCCAATTCGGCGGATCATTTGTCGCCGAAACGCTGGTGCATGCGCTCGACGAGCTGAAAGAGGCCTACGAGCGTTATCGCAATGACCCCGAATTCCTGCGCGAATTCCACTACGAACTGAAGCATTTTGTGGGTCGCCCCAGCCCGGTGTATCACGCCCGGCGCTGGTCTGAACAACTGGGCGGCGCGCAGATCTGGTTCAAGCGCGAAGACCTAAACCATACTGGCGCTCACAAGGTCAATAACTGCATCGGGCAAATCTTGCTGGCGCGGCGCATCGGCAAGCAGCGCATCATCGCTGAAACCGGCGCGGGCCAGCATGGCGTGGCCACAGCCACGGTGGCGGCCCGCTACGGCCTCGAATGCGTGGTGTACATGGGTAGCGAAGACGTACGCCGCCAGGCCTCGAACGTTTACCGCATGAAGCTGTTGGGCGCCACGGTCGTGCCGGTGGATTCGGGCTCGCGTACATTGAAAGACGCCCTGAACGAAGCCATGCGCGACTGGGTCACCAATGTCGAGAACACGTTTTACATCATTGGCACGGTCGCCGGCCCGCATCCATACCCTATGATGGTGCGCGACTTTCAGTCGGTGATTGGCGAAGAATGCCTCACGCAGATGCCCGCCGATGCCGGTGCA
This sequence comes from uncultured Burkholderiaceae bacterium, assembly GCA_964590015.1. Lineage (GTDB taxonomy): Bacteria > Pseudomonadota > Gammaproteobacteria > Burkholderiales > Burkholderiaceae_B > Yanghanlia. Next base: position 4,387 of record CAZPYF010000140.1, on the reverse strand, counting down.
CAACCCGATGTAATCGTGGCGGCGGTAGGCGGCGGCTCGAACGCCATGGGCATCTTCCACCCCTACCTGAACCACGGCAACGTGCAGTTCGTGGGCGTTGAAGCTGCAGGCCGTGGCCTCGACTCGGGGCAACACGCTGCTTCGCTCAATGCGGGCGCGGTGGGTGTGCTGCATGGCAACCGCACCTATGTCCTACAAGACGAAAACGGGCAGGTTACCGAAACCCATTCCGTCTCGGCAGGGCTCGATTACCCCGGTGTCGGGCCCGAACACGCCTGGCTGAAAGACAGCGGGCGGGCCTCGTACGCCACCATCACCGACGACGAAGCGCTGCAGGCCTTCCACGACTGCTGCCGTTTTGAAGGCATCATGCCGGCGCTCGAGTCCTCGCATGCCATTGCCCAAGCCGTCAAGCTCGCGCCCACGCTCGGCCGCGACAAGATCATTCTTGTCAATCTGTCGGGTCGTGGCGACAAGGACATGCACACCGTTGCTGAATGCGGCGGCATAGAGTTGTAATGAACAGGGTCGTTGCACAATGAACGCTTCTAACGAGCGGCTGTCTGCCGCTTTTGCCCGGTTGTCGGGCCGCACCGCGCTGGTGCCTTATGTCGCAGCCGGCGATCCTTCCATCGAAGCGATGCCCAAGCTCATGCATGCGCTGGTAGGCGCGGGCGCCGATATCATCGAACTGGGCGTGCCGTTTTCCGACCCCATGGCCGACGGCCCCGTGATTCAGCGCGCCGCTGAACGGGCCATCGCACGGGGCACGGGCCTGCGCCAGGTGCTCGAGATCGTGGCGAACTTTCGCCGCGACGACACCACCACGCCTGTGGTGTTGATGGGCTACGCCAACCCCATCGAACGCATGGGGCAGAAGGCCTTTGTCGATTCGGCACGTGAGGCCGGTGTCGATGGCGTACTGGTCGTTGACTATCCGCCTGAGGAAATCGGCGACTTCGCGGCGTTGCTCGATACGGCGCGAATTGATCCCATCTTTCTGCTGGCCCCCACCTCCACCGAGAAGCGCATGAAAGCGGTGGGTGAAGTGGCGCGGGGCTACGTCTATTATGTTTCTCTGAAGGGCATCACGGGCGCGGGCAATCTCGATACCGATGATGTCGCGCGCCGCCTTGAAGTCATACGCCGGCATGTCAGTTTGCCGGTGGGCGTGGGTTTTGGCATTCGCGATCCGCAAAGCGCCGAGCGTCTGTCAAAGTGCGCCGATGCCGTCGTTATTGGAAGCAAGATCATCGAAACCATGGAATCTGCCGTGCAAGCCGCCCAAGCCGAAGGCGCGTCGGCCGCTGAAGCCGACCAACGCGCTATCGACGCTGCCGCCACCTGGCTTGCCAGCGTTCGGGCCGTACTGAGCTGACGCCCGAACAGGGCCATGGAAACCACCCGGCCTCGCCGGGGATATTCTGGAAGAACAATGAGCTGGATAGACAAGATCCTCCCTCCACGCATCAATCGTAATGGCGGTGAAGGTGCAGCCAACAAACGGGTTCCGGAAGGCCTGTGGGTCAAGTGCCCGGCGTGCGAGTCGGTGCTGTACAAGGAAGACCTCAAGGCAACATTGAATGTCTGCCCGAACTGCAACCATCACCTGCGCATCGATGCTCGCGCACGTATCGATGCGCTGCTCGACGCCGAAGGGCGTGTCGAAATCGGCGAGAACACGCGCCCGATGGACCCACTCAAGTTTCGTGATACCCGCAAGTATCCCGAGCGCGTCTCAGAAGCGGTAAAGCTCACAGGCGAATCGGAAGCGATGGTCGTTATGAGCGGCACCATTCATTCCGTGCCCGCAGTACTAGCCTGTTTCGAGTTCGCGTTCATGGGCGGATCCATGGGCTCTGTCGTGGGTGAGCGGTTCTGCAGAGGTGCACAGGCCGCCATCGACAACCGTACCCCATTTATCTGTGTGGCCGCTTCGGGCGGCGCGCGTATGCAGGAAAGCCTGTTTTCGCTCATGCAGATGGCGAAAACGAACGCGATGCTCACCCGCCTTGCGGCCCATCGGCTGCCCTTCATCAGCATACTGACCGACCCCACCATGGGTGGGGTATCAGCCAGTTTCGCCTTCATGGGCGATGTCGTCATTGCCGAGCCGAAGGCGTTGATCGGCTTCGCCGGCCCACGCGTCATCGAACAGACCGTACGCGAGAAGTTGCCGGAAGGCTTCCAGCGCGCCGAGTTTCTGCTCGACAAAGGCGCTATCGACATGGTGGTTGACCGCCGCGAGATGCGTCAAGAGCTGGCCCAGCTACTGGCGGTGCTCATGCGTCAGCCCGCCGACGTCGTGCAATAGCAGGCAGGCCGCTGCGTACGTGCAGCGGCATTGTTCGGTAGGCCGGGTGCGAACGCGGCGTTGCGCTCATCTGCTTCACTAACACGCCGGCCACCGCAATCGACCAAAAATCAGGGCCCCGTCACGATAAATGACGGGGCCCTGATTCTTTCCTGCCTGCCCGGAAGACCGTTTGTCACTCTGCTGCCAGTGTGACGCTCGGCCTGACCTCGGCCAGGCCCGGCCTTTCGGCCGGGCACCGGCTTTAGTTCGAGCTGTCTTGCGTTTCCACCTGCTGCAGCGGCTCAGCGGAAGCCGTGTTGCGTGGCTTACGCACCCGGCCCAAACGAACGGGCGGCTCTTCGACCTTGGGGGCGCCCACATTGCTGCGGGTTTCCACAAGTTCCAGACCGGCAGACTCAAGTACTTCGGGCCGGATCGACGGGCCACTACCGTTCAACGGGCTGGCTGCAACTTCTTCTACGGGCACGGCGGCTTCCAGCGTGGGCGATGCTGTTTCCGTGGCAGGGAAAACGGCTTCCTCTGCAGGGATTGCCGTGTCGTCTGCAGGCACACTAGCTTCCTCGGCCGGCACTACGGTGTCCTCGGAAGCCGTAAGCGGTTCCTGCGCGGGAGCTGCAGGCTCTTCAGCAGGAGTAACCGCTACCGGTGTGGGCGCTGCAGTGTCTTCAGCAGGCACACGCTGAGCACGGGTTTCGACCGGCTCAGAGGGCGCGACGGATTCCTGTGCAGGAGCAGGAGCAGGAGCCTCTTCAGCCGGAGCAACAGGCGCGTGGGTCGGCTCGGCAGCGACATCGGCGGGAGCCGGCGTTTCTGCAGCCGTTGCGGCACTCTGTGCGATGTGCGAGGGTTCCTGCTCCTCGGCTGGTTTGCCGGTGTCGCTTTGAGCGATCTGTGTCGGCTCAGGGGAGGCCAGTTCTTCGACTGCAGCCGGCTCGGTGGCAACCGGCGCCTTCGGCTCGCGTGGCCTCTTCGGAGGCTCCACAGGGTCGGCGGCAACCAACTCTTCGACTTCACCCGGCTCAGCCGACGTGCTGTCTTGGGTATCGTTGTCGGTGTCGGCCTGAGTGGCTTCGCTACCTTCCCCGCTGCGACGCCCACGGCGGCTGCGGCGACGACGGCGCTTGCGCTCGGGTTCCACTTCGTCCGAACCGTTGTCCTGCTGATCGGTATCATCAGCAAGCGCTACCGAGGCGTCGTGCTCGTCGTCGATATCAGTGTCGAACATGGCCGGCGTCTGCGAACGGGCTGGTGCCTGGGCGGCAGGTGTAGCGGCTACCGAAGCAGCGTTTGAGTCGCGATGATCGGCACGGGTCGATTCCTGCCCGGCGTCGAGCGTGGTATCGACAGCGACTGCCGTTTCGTTCGTGCTGCGCCCCTCTTCGCTTCGGCGACCTCGGCCGCGCCCACGGCGGCCGCGGCTCGTGCGCGGTGCCGGTGTATCGCCGTCGGTACTGGCGGCGGTGTGCGTAGCGCTTGCGGCCGGGCGCGTATCGGTGTGCACCACCGCATCGGCAACCGCCTCAGCGGCTGGGCGACGACCACGACCCGATTGAGTTGCGCCCTCTTTACGCGCTTCGCCTTCGGGCCGCCGCTCACGGCGCCGGTTCCGATCACCGCGTTGACCGTTACTGCGTTCACCGCCGCGCCCACGACGGGGGCTTTCGGATTTCGCCGGTTCGACTACGGGCGCTGGGGCAGGGGCGGGCTTGTCGCCGCCGGTGAACCAGCTGACGATGCGCTTGAACAGGCTGATTTCGGCCGGAGCGGTGACGACCGGCACTGACGACGAGCGGGGCGAGGGTTGGTGCACCGGAGCCGGCTGGGAGTGCGTAATGCTCTTGACGAGCGCCTCGGGCCGTTCCTTGGTTTCCTGGTTGCGAGCCGGCGACCACGTGGTGGGTTGCTCGGGCTCGGTCGCAATATCGAAGCTCGACGTGTTGTCGTCGAGGCGCGGGTCATCGTGGCGCAGGCGCTCGATATGATGATGCGGTGTCTCGAGGCTCTTGTTCGGAATCAGTACCAAGTTCACCTTGAGGCGCGATTCGATCTTGGTGATGTCGGTACGCTTCT
>CAZPYF010000139.1:0-6660 GCA_964590015.1 uncultured Burkholderiaceae bacterium | reverse complement strand
TCCCAAGGAAATGACCTCGCGCCTGATCGAGGCCCATGGCAACTTGCCAAAGCTTGTGCCCTTCCTGCACCTGCCCGTGCAGGCGGGCAGCGACCGGGTGCTGGCAGCCATGAAGCGCGGCTATACCGTGCTCGAGTTCAAATCGATTGTGCGGCGCCTGCGTCAGGCTCGCCCGGACATGACCCTTTCGTCCGACTTCATTGTGGGTTTCCCCGGGGAAACCGAGGCAGACTTCCAGAAGACGCTCGACTTGATACGCGAAGTGGGCTTTGACCAGTCGTTCTCGTTCGTCTATTCGCGCCGCCCGGGCACGCCCGCTGCCGACCTGACCGACGACACCCCACAAGAACAGAAGCTTGAACGCCTGTACCGCTTGCAAGAACTGGTGAACGCCCAAGCGGCGGCCATCAGCGAATCGATGGTAGGTACGGTACAACGCGTGCTGGTCGAACGGCCCTCACGCAAGGACCCAAGCGAATTTGCCGGCCGCACCGAGAACAACCGCATGGTCAACTTCGTGGGTCATCCAAGGCTGGTGGGCCAGATGGTCGATATCGTCATCACCCGCAGCATGAGCAACTCCCTACGTGGGCGTCTCGTCGAGGCCGGCGAAACTGCTCCCCAACACGCGCCAGAGGAAACCGCATGAGTTCACCATCACGCCCTGCCCGGCCCGTCGTCGTACATCTGGAAGGCGGCAACACTCAGCTTGCCAACCTTTGCGGCCCGCTCGACGAGAACCTCAGGCAGATCGCCGATGGTTGGAATGTCTCGCTGAGCCGCCGTGGCAATCATGTCTCGATCACCGGCGAACGCGCCGCCGCCGCCGGCAAGGCGGTGGAGTGGTTTTACGAGCGGGCGTTAAAGGGGCCGCTGTCGATCGACGACATCCAGCTCGGCCTGGTGGAATTGGGAGCCGGGCGCCTGCCCGCTGAGCAGGAGGGCGAGCCCGATACAACGGCCCGCCCCATGCCTGACCTGCCGCCGGTCGACGACATGAGCCTGAGCCTGCGCACCCGCCGCACTGATTTGCGCCCGCGCACCCCCCGCCAGCGCGAGTACCTCAACCACATTCTCAAGCACGACATCACGTTCGGTATCGGCCCTGCCGGCACCGGTAAAACCTGGCTGGCGGTGGCGTGCGCCATCGACGCGCTCGAACGCGAAAGTGTGCAGCGGCTCATCCTGACCCGCCCTGCGGTCGAAGCAGGCGAACGCCTGGGTTTTCTACCCGGTGATCTGGTTCAGAAAGTCGACCCGTATCTGCGCCCGCTCTACGATGCGCTGTACGACCTCATGGGTTTCGACAAGGTGCAACGGCTCTTCGAGAAGCAGACTATCGAGATCGCACCGCTGGCCTATATGCGTGGCCGCACATTGAACCATTCCTTCGTGATTCTCGACGAAGCGCAGAACACGACGCCCGAACAGATGAAAATGTTCCTGACCCGCATCGGGTTTGGCAGCAAGGCCGTTGTGAACGGTGACCCATCACAGGTCGACCTGCCCAAAGGGCAGCGCAGCGGCTTGGCGCACGCTGTTGAGGTGCTCGAATCGGTGCAAGGCATTGCCACCACTCGCTTCACCAGCCGCGACGTGGTGCGACACCCATTGGTTGCCCGCATCGTCGAAGCGTACGAAGCGGCCGGAGACGATGTCTCGTAAGCCGCCCGTTCTGGCTTCCCCTGCACCCGGCCCGGCCCAGTCCAAACCGACTCTCGGGCTCGCGGTGCAATACGCGATGGCAGCGCCCGAGCTCCCCCGCGCGAAGCTGCGCCGCTGGGCCTTGCGGGCTGTGGAATACACCGCCGCGCATGAATTTCAGCGACTGGAAACGCCGCGCTTCGCCCGGGTTGAGCTCACGCTGCGATTGGTCGACGCCGAGGAGGGCCGCGAGCTGAACCGGCAGTTTCGCGAGCGAGACTACGCGACCAATGTGCTCACTTTCGAATACGGCGTTGACCCCGAGGGCACCGCTTCGGGCGATATCGTGCTGTGCCTGCCGGTGCTGCACCGAGAAGCCGGCGAGCAAGGCAAACCCGTTTCAGCGCACGCCGCCCATTTGGTCGTGCACGGCGTATTGCATGCGTTGGGCTACGACCACCTTGATGACGAGGAAGCGCACGACATGGAAGCGCTCGAAACCCGCATCCTGGCCAGCCTGCGCATGCCCGACCCATACCGTTGAAACCACTGTATTTCCGGCAACGCAACACGTCGGAATTTGAGTTATCCTAAACCTTCCATCAACACGTCCCCGGACAATGTCAGACCCTAGCCCACCCGATTCAGAGCCCCGACAACACAGGTCAGGTTCAAAATCCCTGTTTACCCGACTCACCGCCTTCATGCGTCCCGTCGAACCGGAAGACCGCGAAGACATCCGGGATTTCCTCGAAGTGGCTCACGACAGAAAGGTGCTCGATAGCGAAGCCTACACCATGCTGTCCGGAGCCCTCGACGTCGCCAATCAGACCGTGGCCGACATCATGGTACCGCGCTCGAAAATGGACATGCTCGACATCAGCCGCCCGCTGGCTGAGGTTCTTCCCACCATCATCGAGACCGGCCACTCCCGCTTCCCCGTCTATGAAGACGACCGCGACAACATCGTGGGCATCTTGTTGGCCAAAGATCTGCTTCTGTCGATCAGCAACCCCCAGCTCGACTTGCGCCCCCTGGTACGCCCTGCAGTCTTCATTCCGGAAACCAAACGTCTGAACATCCTTCTGCGCGATTTTCGCAGCAGCCGTAATCACCTGGCCATCGTCATCGACGAGCACGGCGGTACCGCCGGCCTGGTCACCATGGAAGACGTGCTTGAGCAGATTGTTGGCGAAATCGAAGACGAATACGATGAAGACGCCGAGAAGACAATCTTCCAGACGGGTGAGAACAGTTGGCGCGCCATGGGCATCACCGAAATCGACGTCTTCAACAAGACGTTCGGCACGCATTTGCCCGACGACGACTATGACACCGTGGGCGGCTGGCTGGCCGCCGAGCTCGGCCGCATTCCGCATCGGGGCGACACACTCACCCACGCGGGCCTGAACATCACGGTAGTCGGCGCCGACGCTCGTCGCGCTCTGTGGCTGCATATCCAGCGCGAAGCGCCCAGCGACACGGCAGCGGCAGCGGCAAGCCAAGCGTGAGCCTGCGCGACTATTTTCAACGCCCTCAGGCCCTGCAAGATGCTCTGATGCTCGGTGTGGGTGCCGTGCACGCCCTCGCGTTTGCGCCCTACCCTCTGCCGGCCTGGGCGCTGCCCTATGTGCAGATCGCCTGCCTTGCCTATCTTGTACGCCATACCTTGCTTGCACCGGCCGCCGGCACCGTTGCCCGCCGTGCCGTGCTGTTCGGTACGGCGCAATTCGGCGTAGGGCTTTATTGGCTCTACATCAGCATGTACGAATACGGCGGGATGCCGCTGCCACTGGCGATTTTTGCCGTGCTAGTGCTGGCCCTCGCATTATCGCTGTACGGCATGCTGGCCTGCCTGCTGGCGTGGCGCCTGTTGCGCGGCCGTCTACGCCCCGACCCCGGTGCCGTGGTGGCCGCCGCCGCCGTGTGGGCATCGTGCTGGGCGTTGGCCGAATGGCTGCGCGGCACGCTGTTCACTGGCTTTCCATGGCTCAACATCGGCTACGCCCACGTTGAAGGTGTGCTGGCGCCATGGGCGGCGGTGGTGGGCGTCTATGGCGTCGCCTGGCTGGCGGCCTTCGCCTCGGCAGCCGTGGCGCTCATCGCGCTGGGCCGCCCCACCGGCAGGGAAGTCCAGGCCGCCACGGCGCTGGTGCTGAGCCTCTTCACCGGCGTGATCGGCATCGTGCTTTCGCACGTCGCCTGGGCACACGCGCACGGCGAGCCGGTACTGCTACGGCTGGTACAGGGCAATATCCCCCAGTCAGAAAAATTCGATCCTGAACTGATTCAGCGCGGCATGGCCGACTACATGATGCTGGCGCGCCTGGAACCCAAGGAGCCCGGTCGGGAACCCGATTTGATCGTGCTTCCCGAAACCGTCGTGCCACTGCTGCAAAACCGAGTGGCGCCGCAAGTATGGGAAAACTGGCTCAACGTCGCCCGCGAACGCAGCAGTACAGTGTTGATGGGGGTGCCGTTGCACGACCGCATCGATGGGCAAGATCACTATTCCAACAGCGCCATTGCGTTTGACGGCACGGCCACGTCTCAGGCGCTGGCTGCCGCGACGCCGCCCATGCGCTACGACAAGGTGCATCTCGTACCCTTCGGCGAGTTCATTCCCACCGGATTCCGATGGTTTGTCGACATGATGAGTATTCCTCTGGGCGACTTCAACCGCGGTACGCTGGGCCAGGCGCCCATGGCCATTGCGGGGCAGCAGGTGGCGCCGAACATCTGCTACGAAGACGTGTTCGGAGAAGAGATTATTCAGAGCGTTCGCGGTGATGTCGGCGGCGGGGGTGCCAGCATGCTCATCAATATCAGCAACCTTGCATGGTTCGGTGATTCCTGGTCGTTACGCCAGCATCTGCAGATCTCGCGCATGCGCTCATTGGAAACCGCCCGCCCAATGCTGCGCGCCACCAACACCGGCATGACCGCCGCCATCGCGCCCGACGGCACCGTGCGCGCCGTGCTGCAGCCTCATGTAAAGGGCGTACTCGACGTCGAGGTGCAAGGTACGTCGGGGCTCACCCCTTACGTACGTTGGTCGAACATGCCCGTGCTGCTGCTGTGCGGCTTGGTCATTGCTGCGGCGATGTGGCCTACGCGCAGAAGGCCTTCGAGCTCTGCGGCATCGACGGGCGGCGAGAACAAATAGCCCTGCGCAAAATCGCAACCGGCCGCCTTCAACAGATCGCATTGCGCTTGCGTTTCCACGCCTTCGGCAACCACTTTTAGCCCCAGACGGTGCGCCATGACGATCATGGCTTCGCACAGCACCATGTCGTCGGAACTGGGCCCAAGATTTCGGATAAAGCTCTGGTCGATCTTGATGTAGTCGATGTCGAAGCGCTTCAGATACGTCATTGACGAGTAGCCGGTGCCGAAATCGTCGAGGGCGACTTGTACCCCCGCATCTCGGAACTCAATAAGCTTGCTCGAAACGCTGGTATCGGCGTCCATGAGCAGCCGTTCCGTGATTTCAACCACGACGTTAGGCCCAGCCAGCCCCAGGCGCTCAAGGTGTCTTAACCAGGTGGCGGGAGACATGACCGTACCGGCAAACTGAACGGGCGACACATTGATGCTGACCTGCAGGCGTGGGGCAATAGCCTGCCAATGCGCCAGCTGCGTAGCCGCTTCGGTGAAGACCCATTCGCCGATCTCGTTGATCATTCCGGTATCTTCCGCAAACGGTACGAACACGTTGGGCCCTACTAGGCCTTTCTCGGGATGGCGCCAACGTACCAGACATTCAACCTTGTCGATCCGGCCCGACGCAAGCTCGACGATAGGCTGATACGCCAGGTGAAATTGGCCCTCCAGCTGTGCCGTGGCCAGATCGCGAGCGAGTTCACGACGCAGGTTCATGTGCACCTGCATCGACGGCAAGAACCGCGCGACCTGGTGCTTGCCGCGCCCCTTGGCCGCATACATGGCCAGATCGGCATTCTGCAACAGTGCTTTGATCGAGCCGGCGGCAACCGGGTAGAACGTAATGCCCGTGCTGACCGAAATGGCCGCCTGCTCACCGTCGACCACAAAGGGCTCGGCAAGCCGGGTCATGACCAGACTGCTGATGCGATCAACGACCTCGAGGTCCTCAAGGCCGCCTAGAATGAGCACGAACTCATCGCCACCCAGGCGAGCGACGGTGTCGGTGGAACGCACGCACGCCAGGAGGCGTTGAGCCACTTGAACCAGCACCTTGTCGCCCGTGGCATGCCCCAGCGTGTCGTTGAGGTACTTGAAATCGTCGATATCGAGATACATGAGCGCCATCGGCCGGCCCATGGCATCGGCACGCTGCATTTCCTTACCCAGGCGCTCGTGAAAGAGCTGGCGGTTCGGAAGGCTGGTGAGCGTATCGTAGTGAGCCTGGCGCCAGATGGCTTCGTCGGCCCGCTTCTTTTGCGTGATATCCGAGAACAGGCCGATACGATGGCGCGGCGTGCCGTCGTCGTCATAGCTGGTGTTGATGATCAAGCGCTCGGCGTAGATATCGCCGTTCTTGCGGCGGTTCCAGATGTCGCCTTCCCAGGTGCCGGTTTGCTCGAGGGAATCCCACATTTCCTGATAAAAGTCGTCGCCATGGCGTCCCGAACTCAAGATACTGAGTCGTTTTCCGATGACTTCCTGGGGCTCATAGCCGGTGATTTGGGTAAACGCCGGATTCACGCTCAGGAGCCGCCCGTCGGCATCGGTAACCACCATGGCGTCGCTGCTGTGGCGATGCACCAGCATAGCCAGACGTGCCCGCGCCTCGGTCTCTTTGCGATGGGTGATGTCAAGCGCGATGCCCATCGTGACCCGATCGTCGCCCAATGTCATGAGCGAGGCGAAGATCTCAACTTCGATCTGTGTACCGTCTTTGCGTTTCCCCTTGCGCTCCAGCCACAGGCCCGGCACGTCGCCCGGTAGCCGCTGACGCATGCTCAGTTCGGGCAAGTCGGCCACCGGCGCATCGGGAAAGACATCCGTGGCCGAGCCCTGCTCGACCATCTCGGT
>CAZPYF010000138.1:0-6671 GCA_964590015.1 uncultured Burkholderiaceae bacterium | reverse complement strand
ACGCCGGTAAGCGGCAGCGCATCGGCAAAGGCGCGCGCCACGTTCACCGCATCTTGCCCCTGCATGGCATCAACCACGAACAAGGTCTCAATAGGCGTAAGGATGTCGTACAGGCTGCGGATCTCGCGCATCATCGCTTCGTCGATGCCCAGACGGCCCGCCGTATCAACAATGAGCACGTCGTAGAAATGGCGGCGTGCGTGGTCGTGCGCGGCACGAGCGATGGCGTCGGGCGTCTGAGACGGGTCTGACGGCAGGAAATCCACCTTGACCTGTGCGGCAACCGCTTTCAGCTGGTCGATCGCCGCAGGGCGATACACGTCGGCGCTGACCACGAGCACTTTCTTCTTGCCGGTCTTGCGATCGCCCTGGGTATGATGGCCGTCGGCCAGCCACTTGGCCAGCTTGCCGGTGGTGGTGGTTTTACCGGCGCCCTGCAGGCCGGCCATAAGAATGACGGCCGGTGGTTGGGCCGCCAGCGACAGTTCGCTGGCCTCGGCACCCAGGTCACCGCCCATGAGCGCGGTAAGCTCTTTATGTACGACGCCCACCAGAGCCTGCCCCGGGTTCAGGCTGCCGGCCACTTCCTGGCCCAGCGCCCGTTCCTTCACACGCGCCACGAAGTCGCGTACAACCGGCAGAGCAACGTCTGCCTCAAGCAATGCCATGCGTACTTCGCGCAGCATTTCCTGGGTATTGGACTCTGTCAGGCGGGCTTCGCCGCGCATCGTCTTGACGACCCGCGACAAGCGTTGCGTGAGGTTATCGAGCATGATAGTGGTTTCGCTTAAACTAAATGCTGGTTGCCCAGCCTAAAATCACCCGTTTGAACCGAGGCCCAAAGGTCTATGTCTGCAGGCATTGTATTTCAGTTGGTGGCCGCACTGGCCTACGCGCTTCTGGGCGCGGGCTGGTGGCGGCGACTTGCCCATGGGCAAGAAGATATGCGGGTCGGCCCCGCCACCCATGGCTTGCTTGCCGCCGCCTTGGCCACACAAGCAATTGGCCTGCAACAAGCCATGCTAAGCCATCCCGACGGCCTGCATGTCGGGTGGGCGCTTGCGTTGTCGGCGGCTATCTGGCTGGGCATGCTGGTGTTCTGGCTGGAAAACTTCGTAATGAAGCTCGACGGCCTTCTGCTCATCTTACTGCCTGCCGCCGCCGTGGCGGCCCTGCTGGGCGGCATATTTCCCCATGGCCCGCTCGTACCCCACGGCGAAAGCCAATGGCTACGCACCCATCTTATTATCGCCCTGTGTGCTTACGGCCTTATTGCCGTCGCCACCCTGCATGCGTTGTTCATGGCTGCGCTCGACCGGCAGCTGCACCAGCCGGCCGAAAACAACCGGAAGCACACCCTGATCTGGCGCGCGCTTGATTCCTTGCCGCCGCTTCTGGTGCAGGAACAGCTGCTGTTCCGGCTTATCTGGATCGGCTTCGGCGTGCTGACCCTTACCGTGGTTACCGGGGCGATCGTGTCGCTGCAGACGCTCGACGTGCTGTTCCCGCTCGACCATAAGACTATCTTTACCCTGTTGGCTTGGCTGACCTTCGGCGGTTTGCTGCTGGGCCGCCAACTTCGGGGCTGGCGCGGCCGTATCGCCTTGCGTTGGACCCTGGTAGGGTTCGCTTTCGTACTGCTGGCGTATAGCGGCAGCCGCTTTGTTCTCGATGTACTGCTACAAAAAGGTTGAAACGTGGGAAAAATCCTGTTTTGGTTCATCGTGATCGTAGCGGTGCTCGTGGGCGCCAGGCTGCTGGCGCGCGCTGCAAATTCCGAGAAGCCGGCCGGCCGGTTGCCGAAAGGCGCGACGCCCGGCACCGATATGAGCAACGCGGAAACGATGGTGCGCTGCGAACATTGCGGCATTCACATGCCCCGTTCGCAAGCCTTCCTTAGCGACGGCCATACCTGGTGCGGGCAGGAACACGCCCGCCTAGGGCAGCGCGATACCTGACAGAGCCGTACCCTTCACAAGAGCATGCCACATCGCCACACCCCTCTGATACGACTCGATCGCCATGGCTGGCTGCAGCCGGCACCGCTTGTCAGTGTGCGGCCTTCGCCGAACCACGATGCCCGCCCGCCGCAACACGACGCGTCTCTACTGGTGCTGCACAACATCAGCCTGCCTCCGGGCCGGTTTGGCGGCACCGAGGTTATCGACTTCTTTCTGAACCAGCTCGATTACACCGCACATCCGTGGCTTGATCGGTTACGCGGCATGCAGGTGTCGGCGCACTTCTTCATTCGCCGCGAAGGTGCCATTGTGCAGTTTGTGTCGACTCATCATCGCGCGTGGCATGCCGGTGTGTCGTGCTTTGAAGATCGCGAACGCTGCAACGACTTTTCCATCGGCATCGAACTCGAGGGCACCGACACACTGCCCTACACCGACCAGCAGTACGACGCGCTACACCGCCTGCTTCCTGCGCTGCGGGCGCGCCACCCTTTACGGGCCGTGCGCGGCCACGAGCACATTGCGCCAGGTCGAAAAACCGACCCCGGCGCGGCGTTCGACTGGAAACGCTTCGGGCGCGAGAACGGCTTTTCGCTGCGGCAATTGCCGCCGCTTCGGTGATACAGCAGGCGGTATAGCGTCGGGCGTAACGGCCGCGTACGTGCCCCGTTCGAGAAGCTTCTGGCCCGCCCAGTAAAGCCGCGCACGTAATCCGCTCGAGAAGCTTTCTGGCTCGCGCCGTAAAGCCGCACACGAGCCGCACACGAGCCGCACACGCAGCTGCGCACGAGCTGCACACCGGCGCCGCCCGAGCCGCACGCAGCGCCACTCCACATAAGCTTATTGCCCGCGCAGTAATTTGTTCATGCGCGATTCTTCGTTCCATCGGTAAGCGGTGCTACCTAGACTAAAGGGAAATCTTCATCATCTCCCACAGGTCTACACATGAGCCGTCTTACCATCCATACCGTTGATTCTGCGCCCGAAGCGGCCCGTGAACGGGTCGACGCCGCGCAACAGGCCAATGGATTTCTTCCCAACCTGATCGGTGTTTTGGCCAATGCGCCCACAGCGCTCGAAACCTATCAGGTGGTGGGTGCCATCAACGGGCGCACCAGCCTTTCACCCGTCGAGCGCGAAGTGGTGCAGATCACGGCCGCCACCCTGAACGACTGCGGATTCTGCGTGGCCGGGCACACCAAGCTGTCGATCGCCAAGCTGAGAATGCCCGAAGCGCTCGTTGACGCGCTGCGCAAGGTGGAAGCGTTGGATGACCCCAAACTCGACGCGCTGGCGCGCTTTAGCGTGGCTGTCATCCAGAAGAAGGGGCAAGTGTCCGACGGCGAGCTGGCGGCGTTCCGCCATGCCGGTTACGACGATCAACAGGCCCTGGAAGTCGTGCTGGGTGTCAGCCTGGCTACGCTGTGCAACTACGCCAACAGCCTGGCGCAAACGCCCATCAACCGCGAACTGCAACCTTACGCCAACCCTGAACTGACCGCGTTCGCGTAAACGGATGACGACTGCCATGCCCTCAAGCCCCGACATCGCCCTACAGAGCGGCCACGCTGTGTTGATCAAACAAGTCAGCGACCTCATCAAGACCGATCTCGCTCCACTGACCGCCGCCATCGATCAGGAAGGCGTTTACCCCCGTGATTTTCTGCACAAGTTGGGTGAAGCCGGCGGTTTTGCCCCCGCTGTGCCCACCACGCACGGCGGCTTGGCACTCGGCTTGGCCGCACAGATCGACGTCATCACGCGGGTCGGTCGCGAGTGTGGCTCCACCGCCTTTCTGGTGTGGTGCCAGAGCACCTGCGCCCATTACCTGCTGCGCTCGCCCAATGAGGCCGTACGCGAGCGCCACTTGAGCGCCGTGACGCGCGGCGAAGTGTTAGCGGGCACCGGCATGTCGAACACGGTGAAGCATCTGGCGGGTATCGAGAACATCCACCTGAAAGCCCGCCGGGAAGGCAACGGCTATGTCGTGTCGGGCGCACTGCCCTGGGTATCGAACATCGGGGAAGATCATCTGGCCATTGTTGCGGCCTCTGTGGAAGACGGCGGCTACGTTATGTTTGCCGTGCGCGGCGATACACCGGGCGTGACATTGCGCCCCTGCCCGGAATTTTCGGGCATGGAAGGCACGCAAACCCTCAATATCCGAATGAAGGATGTCGAGATACCTGCGGAAGACGTATTGGCACGCCCAGACCAGTTCGCGGCGTATATGCAGACCATCAAACCCGGTTTCGTACTGGGCCAGCTGGGCATGGGTTTCGGTGTCATTGAAGGCTCGCTGCGCACCATCGGCGAGAGCAATGTCACTACCGCGCATGTCAATCAGTTTCTCGACGATCAAGGCACCGATCTGGCACGCGAAGCCGCCGCGCTACAGGCCAATGCCCGGCAACTGGCAGCCCAGGCCGACCGTAGCGAGGCCGCGCTAATTGACGTGCTGCGCCTGCGCCTTGCCGCCTCAGAGCTCACGCTTCGGGCGGCCAACTCGGCCGTGCTGCATGCCGGCGCCAAGGGCTACCTCATGCGCCACCCGGCGCAGCGCCGCCTGCGCGAAGCCGTGTTCGTGGCCATTGTCACGCCCGCACTGAAGCACCTGCGCAAGGAAATCCAAGCTCTGGAGAACGCCGCAGCGCAGGCCAAAGCGGCATGACCCGGCAATGGATGTGCGGCCCTTGCGGCTTGGTCTACGACGAAGCGCTGGGCATGCCCGACCACGGCATTGCAGCCGGCACGCGCTTCGAAGACATTCCCGACGATTGGGAATGCCCCGACTGCGGCGTGACAAAAGCCGATTTCTATCTGTTGCCCGATTAAGGCACCCCATGACTTCCAACGCCATTCTCGAAGCCGACGATATTCGCCTGGGCTATCGGCGCTCCGGCGCCACGCCCCATATCGTGCTGCAGGACTTTTCGCTACGCCTGCGACCCGGGGAAGTGATCGCCATACTGGGACCCAGCGGCGTGGGCAAATCCTCGTTGCTGCGTGTACTGGCCGGCCTGCAGGACACCGATCAGGGCTGCGTGCGCCTCAAGGGTGAGCCTTTGAACGGGCCGCACCCCCGTTCCAGCTTCGTATTCCAAGACCCGAGCCTCTTGCCTTGGCTCACGCTCGAAGAAAACGTCGGCTTCGGCCTGGACTTCAAACATCAGCCCGACATCGGTAAAACCGAGAAGTCGGCCCGGGTGCGCGCCGCCATTGAGGAAGTGGGTCTGCATGGCGCGAACGCCCGCTACCCGGCCGAGTTGTCTGGCGGCATGGCCCAACGGGCCGCATTGGCCCGCAGCTTGGCTCGCCAGCCCGAGATACTGCTGCTCGACGAGCCGTTCAGCGCACTGGATGAAATCACCCGCGGCGACATGCAGCGCCTGCTCCAAACAATCATCGCGCGCCACGGCACCGCCGCTGTTCTGGTTACCCACGACATCGACGAAGCCATGATTCTGGCTGATCGGGTCGTGCTGATCGGTGGCAGCCCGGGGCGCACCATCGGCGAATGGGCCCTTACGGCCGAGCATCCGCGCGACCCATTGAGCACCGAATTAACTGAGCTTCGGCTGGCCATCATGAGGTTGTTGCGCAATCACCGTCGCACCGCCGGCTTCGGCGACGCCCACGCGAACACCGAGACATCCACACAAACTGTTGACGCGGCGGCCTGAAGCTCCGCGCGACCCGCACCCCGAGGAGCATTGCATGTCCCAATACGGCGAATTCGAAGCGAGCCAACAGGCGCGCCGCCAGTTCCTGAAGCTGTCTGCCCTATTCTCGGCAGCCGGGGCCTTACCCCTGCTGCAGTTGGCCAATGTGGCCCGGGCCGCCGAGCCCGACGCCCCGTTGCGCATCGGCTATCTGCCGATCACTGATGCCACACCGCTGCTGGTGGCTCATCACAACGGCCTGTTCGAAGAGCAAGGTCTGCAAGTCGAGAAGCCGCGCCTCTTTCGCAGCTGGGCGCAGATCGTGGAAGCTTTCCTTGCCGGGCAGGTCAACGCCATCCACCTGCTTTCACCCATGACCGTGTGGGCCCGCTATGGCAGCCAGTCGCGCGCCAAGGTGGTGGCCTGGAACCATATGTCGGGCTCCGGGCTTACCGTGTTGCCTCATATCGACCGCATCACCGATCTCGGCGGCACCACCGTAGCGATTCCGTTCTGGTACTCGCTGCACAACGTCGTGCTGCAGCATCTGCTCAGAAACGAAGGCCTGGAACCGATCAGCGATGGGAAGCCCGGCCCCAAACAGGTCAAGCTGGTCGTGATGGCGCCATCAGACATGGTGCCGGCGCTGGCCAATAAGCAGATCGCCGGCTACACCGTCGCGGAACCCTTCAACGCCAATGCGGAAGTGCTCAAAATCGGCAAGATCCTGCGCTTCACCGGCGATGTGTGGAAAGATCACGCCTGCTGTGTCGTGCTGATGCACGAACATGATCTTGAGCAACGCCCCGAATGGTCGCAAAAAGTGGTGAACGGCATTGTGCAGGCGCAGGCCTGGATTCAGGAAAACCGCCAGGAAACTGCGCGCATCCTGTCGCGCGACAACCCTCAGAAGTACACGCCGCACACCTATGAGGCCCTGGCGAATGTATTGCAGCCCGAACGCCTGGATACCGCCCTGTACGAAAACAGCGGCGCCCTGGTGAATACCGCGTGGAATCAGAAGCGTATCGACTTCCAGCCCTATCCC
>CAZPYF010000137.1:0-6680 GCA_964590015.1 uncultured Burkholderiaceae bacterium | reverse complement strand
GGTATAGAAGCCCGCCGTCACGCCATCCAGGCCGCGCCACCGAAGAATCGGCGCCATCCAACCCATGACGCAGTAGGCCAGTGCCGATTGCAGACCCATGAAGCAGGCCACCTGCCAGGCTAAACCGTCGTGCCAAAGCCTTAGGCGCGGCAAACCCCGTGGCTGGCCCTTCACGCTTGAACGCATACTTCGGGGCAGCCATAGCAACGCAACGGCGAAGGCGGGTATCGCCCACACCACAAGCCCGAAGCGCCAGGAGTCGGCCCACTGGGCCAGGGGCGTGGTGGACGCCGCCGCCATCGCGGCGCCGCCGCACAGCGACATGGTGAAGAGCCCCGTCATCACCGCCACACTGTCGGAAAAATCGCGCTTCACCACGCTGGGCAGTAACACGTTACCCATGGCGATGCCGGCGCCCGCCAGCGCGCTGCCCATGAACAACAGCACGGTGGCATCTGCCGCCCGCAACGCCGTGCCCGCGCCAATCATCAGCAAGACAAGCAGCAGCACGCGCTCGGCACCGTGGCGATCTGCAAGCGTGGGAGCCAGCGGTGCAAACAAGCCCAAACACAATACCGGCAAGGTGGTGAGATAACCGGCCATCGCGCCCGAGATGCCCAGGTCTGCGGTGAGCTCGGGCAATAGCACCGACAAACTCGTGAAGAGCGGCCGCAGATTAAACGCGATAAGCAGCAGGCAAGCGCCCAGAAAATACCGCCGTGTGACGTTGGAAGAGGAAGTCATGAGAGAAACGCGGCACGGCGCATGGACGTCATTGCGCAATCATAGCCGGAACACACGTCGCTCACGGTCGTTCTTGGGCATATCACTTGCAGCGGCACGGTTCGTATGAACCGTGCCGGAGGGCCGTCTAATGAAACCGTCTCACCCAGTGGCAAACGAACAGCTTCTTGACTGGTTGCGCGATGCGCACGCCATGGAAGAACAGGCGCAGACCATGCTTTCGACCATGGAGGGCCGGCTCGAGCACTACCCCGAGCTTCGCGCACGTATCAGCCAGCACATAGACGAAACCAAGAACCAGGCCGAGCTGTTGCGCCATTGCATACAGAAAAGAGGCGGCGACGCTTCGCTGCTGAAGGACATGGCCGGCCGCGCCATGGCGTTGATGCAGGGGTTCAGCAGCGCCATGGCTTCAGATGAGGTCATCAAGGGCGCCATGTTCAGCTACGCCTTCGAACACCTGGAAATTGCGGCGTACCGCAATCTGATCGCAACCGCTCGTTACGTCGACGACGCCGGCACCGCACAGGTGTGCGAGCGAATCTTGGCTGAAGAAGAAGCCATGGCCGCATGGCTTGAGGAACACATGGACACGCTAACGACGCAATTTTTGCAAACGGCCGGCGTCGCGCCGGGCCATGCCAAGCGCTGAGCCAGCGCGCTTTACCCACCCGGAACACTCCCCATGTCACGCATGGACCTCGAGTTGATCGGCGCCGTGGCGCGGCAGCGGCCCCAGTGGCAGTTCGTCTTTATCGGGCCGGTCGTGAAGATTGATGCCGCGACTCTACCCAATCTTTCCAACGTTCATTATCTCGGCCCCAGGCAATATGACGACTTGCCGGATTACCTGTCGGGCTGGGATGTCGCGATCATGCCCTTTGCGCTGAACGAGTCGACACGCTACATCAGCCCCACCCAAGACCCCGGAGGATCTGGCGGGCGGCCGTGCCGTGGTGTCCACGCCCATCACTGATGTCATCCGCAGCTATGGCGACAACCCAGCAGTGCATATCGCCGACAGCCCCGAAACTTTCATGGCCGCAATGGAAGCCGCCCTGGCCATGCCACGCGATGAAGTGGCGCGCCACGCTGATGCCGCGCTGGCCGATATGTCATGGGACACCACCTGGAACGCCATGCACATGCTCATGCAAGATCGACTTGCCTCAGCGCATGCCCGCAACCCTTCAATCGCCGCCCACAACACCGGCGCCCCCCACTACGACGTTCTGATCGTGGGTGCGGGCTTTGCGGGCAGTGTCATGGCGGAACGCCTGGCGGCGGGGGCAGGGAAACGGGTGCGCGTCATCGACAAACGCCCGCATATCTGTGGCAACGCCTACGATTGCCACAACGAGGCCGGCGTTCTCATACATCAATACGGTCCGCACATCTTCCACACCAATTCCGACGCCGTGGTGGAGTATCTGTCGCGGTTTACCTTCTGGCGCCCGTATGAGCATCGAGTACTGGCCCATGTGCAGGGCCAACTCGTTCCAATCCCCATCAACATTACGACCCTCGAACGGCCGTGGAGTTTCGGCCTGCTTGCCGCAATAGTGACGTTGGCGGGCTCCTGTGCCGTAGGGGTTCAGTGGTCAATGAAGCTGATCGTCGACGCCATGGCGGCAAGCGGCTCGCGCGGCGATGGCGCGGTCGCCCCTGTGGCTCTTTCTTGGTCTGATCGGGCTTGAGAGTGTGTTGTGGCGCTCTGCGGGATGGCTGGGATGCCGCAACATCGTGGCCAGCGGCGTCGACATCCGCGCCGACCTGTTTGAACATTTGTTAGGCCACCCCATGCGCTATTTCTCGCGACATCTGTCGGGCGCACTGGGAAGCAGCATCACCGCCACGGCCGGGGCCACGGGTTCAATCTTGAGCAGCTCACGTGGAACATTTTGCCGCCGTGCATCGATTTTGTCGGCGCGGTGGTCGTGCTCATGATCATCGACCCACGTATGGCCGCTGCGCTGATTGTCTTCGTCGTAATCGTCGCGGCCATCATCATGGTGTTCGGCATTCGCGGTCGCGACTTGCACCGCGCGTATGGGCGCGAAGCCGCCAACGTGGGCGGGGAGCTGGTAGACACCGTGAGCAACGCCTGGACGGTCAAGGCCTTCGCCGCGTTACCACGCGAGCGAGAACGCCTGCAACATGCGTTCAACACCGAGGCTCGCACGCAGCGGCGCAGCTGGATGCATTGTCGATAAACTGCCGATTGGTGCATCGATGAACAAAGGCCTGACCTGGCGCATGGGCCAGACCGACGTGAACCGGTGGGCCAATGACCTTGCTGCGCGCATTGCAGAAGGCGAAATCGATCCGTCGTTCGTCATCACCCATACGGTGGGGCTCGAGGCCGGGCCCGGTATGTACAAGACGTTCCGCGAGAAAGAAGACGGCTGCATCAAAGTGGTGATGAAGCCGGGGGCTTGACGTCGCGCAGCTTACAGAAGTTTGCCCGGGTTCATGATTGAGTTCGGGTCAAACACCTGCTTGATCTGCAACATCAGCCGGATCTGCATCGGATCTTTATGATGGTGAAAGGCATGGCGCTTGAGCTGACCAATGCCGTGCTCGGCGCTGATGCTGCCGCCATAATCGGCCACTTCTGCAAATACGGCTTCAGCCACACGGCCCTCCCACTGCGCCGCCCACTCTTTACCGGCGCCCGCCGGGCGCGACACGTTGTAGTGCAGGTTCCCGTCGCCGAAGTGCCCGAAGATGAACAAACGGCAATCGGGCGAGACAGCCCGCACCCGGCGCTCGGCCGAGTCGATGAACTCAGGAATACGCTCGATAGGCAGTGAAATGTCGTGCTTCAGGTGCGGGCCGTCGGCCCGCTGAGCTTCGGAAATCTCTTCGCGCAAGCGCCACAAGGCTTCCAGCTGAGCCAGTGTTGCCGAGACCACCGCATCTTGGCACAGGCCATCTTCCAGCGCCTGCCCGATGACGCCTTCAAGCAAATTCTGCAACGCCTCTTCGTCGGCCGTATCGGCCAGCTCGATCAAGACATACCCGCCGTGCCGATCGGCAAACGGTGGCTGGGCCCCTTCAACCTGCTCGAGCACCAGGCCCAGACACTCATCGGTGAAGAACTCGAAGGCCTGCAGCCGCGCGCCGCAGGCGCCGTACACCCGGCTAAACAGGTCAAGCGCCTGTTTCGGCGACTCGACTGCAGCAAGCACGACCGAACGCACGCCCACCAAAGGGTGCAGTTTCAGCGCCACGCCGGTGATCACGCCCAACGTGCCTTCAGAACCTATAAACAGCTGCTTGAGGTCGTAGCCCGTATTGTCTTTACGCAGTGTTTGAAGGCCATTGAAGATTTCGCCATTGGGCAGTACCGCTTCAATGCCCAGCACCAGCTCGCGCGCCATGCCGTAACGCACCACGTTCACGCCACCCGCGTTCGTGGCCAGATTGCCGCCAATGTGCGAGGAATCTTCCGCTGCCAAACTGAGCGGCAACATACGGCCCGCATCCTGCGCGGCACGCCGAAGGTTCCCAAGAATGCATCCTGCGTCGGCCACCAACGTATTGGCAATGGGGTCAATGGTGCGGATGCGATTCATGCGGTCAAGCGACAACACCACGTTCGCAGGCGAGCCATCGGGCGTGGCCCCGCCGCACAGGCCGGTATTGCCGCCGCGCGGTACGACCGGCACCCGATGTTCGTTGCACAGGCGCAGGCAATCCGCCACCTGCTGCGTGTTGGTGGGGCGTACGACCGCTTGGGCGTTGCCGGTATAGACGCCGCGCCAGTCAGTGAGCCAGGGCTTGAGTTCGTTGGAATCGACAATGACGTTGTCGGCGCCGAGCGCCTGAATCAGCTTGCCGGAAAAATGGTGTTCGCTCATATGCTTCATTCAGAAATAGTATCAGTTTGGCGGGGCCTGCAACGCGGCGACAACGCGCCGTCGAAGCCGCCTATACGTCGGGCTCACTGGCCGTCTGCAGCGACTGCGCCAGGTCGATAAACGCCTTCAGATATTCGGGCTCACGTTCAGAGGTGCGTCGGCCCAGATGGATCTGTTTCTGTATGCCCCGCGGGCCCAGGCGCACGGGCACGATAGCCATGCGCTCGGCATACTCCATCACCAACCATCGCGGCAACGCCGCTACGCCGCGCATGCCGGCCACCATTTCCAACATGATATCGGTGCTTTCCAATGTTTTATGACGGCGTGGCATCACGCCTGCCGGCAATAGAAACTGACTGAATATGTCGAGGCGGGCGGTTTCCACAGGATACGTAATGAGCACTTCGGCCGCCAGATCAGCCGGCAGCACGTGCTTGCGGCGTGCCAGCGCATGCCCCTGCCCGACCACAAGCACTTGCTCGTAATCGAATACGGGAAGGAAACTCACGCCACTGGTTATCAAGGGGTCGGGCGTGACCACAAGATCGATCTCGTGATTGAAAAGCGCCCCCATACCGCCGAAACGGAATTTCTGTTTGACGTCGACATCGACGTCGGGCCATTGAGCGAGATACCGCGAAACCACCTTGAGCAGCCACTGATAGCAGGGATGGCATTCCATACCGATACGCAGCGTGCCCCTCTCACCCGCGGCGTACTGGCCGAGAAAGGCTTCCGCCGCCTCGAACTGCGGCAGCATGCGTTCAGCCATGGCCAACAAATAATGCCCGGCCTGTGTGAGCCGCAGCAGCCGCCCTTCCCGTGCCCAGAGTTGCACACCACTTAGGCGCTCAAGCTTTGCCATCGTGTGGCTCAACGCTGACTGCGTGAGGTGTAACGATTCAGCCGCAGCGGTAAGTGTGCCGCGCCGATCGACCTCGCGCAGGATCTCTAGATGAGCGCGTTCGATAAGAGCCATGTATGAGCAAATTTAATTGAATGGTGAGAATTGACCATTTTACATCATAGGTCGGGCTCTCTAGCATGACGCCATGCCTAACGTATCTAGAAAGGGTTTTTCATGGCGATCACACACAACCTGGGTTTCCCGCGCATTGGCGCACACCGCGAGCTGAAAGCGGCGCTCGAATCGTACTGGCGTGGCGAGCAACCACGCGACGAACTCATTGCAGTCGGCGCACGACTGCGCGAGCATCATTGGCGCCTGCAGTCTGAACTCGACTGGGCGCCTGTCGGCGACTTCTCGTTCTACGATCAAGTGCTCGACATGAGCTTTACGCTAGGCAATGTGCCAGAGCGGGTGCAGGGCTTCAGCGGCCACGAGCTCGACAACTATTTCCGGGTGGCGCGCGGCCGTTCGGCGCAGCATCACCATGCTGATGAGTCCGACCACGAGCGCGAATGCTGCCAAGCCGTGACGGCCGGCGAGATGACCAAATGGTTCGATACCAATTACCACTACATCGTGCCTGAGTTTGAGGCGTCGACCACCTTCTCGCTGAATGCATCGCGTCTTCTCGAGCAATACGCTGAAGCGCGCGCCCAGGGCGTGAATGCGAGACCCATCATCATCGGCCCCGTCACCTACCTCGCGTTGGGCAAAGCCAAAGACGCGACCAACAAGCTTGAACTGCTGGCTCGGCTGTTGCCGGTCTACACTGCGCTGCTCGGCGAACTGGCCGATGCCGGCGTGGAGTGGGTTCAGATTGATGAGCCCGTACTGGTCACCGAGCTCGACACCGAATGGCAGCAAGCGTTCCGCGACGCCTACGCGACACTCGCGTCCGCCCCGGTGAAGCTTTTGCTCGCCACGTATTTCGACCGTCTGGGCCACAATCTGAACCTGGCGACCGAGCTGCCGGTAGCGGGCCTGCACGTTGATGCAGTCAACGCCGCCGACGAGATCCCGGAACTGCTGCGCCGCTTGGAAACGGAGCAAGTCCTGTCGCTGGGCGTCGTGAACGGGCGCAATGTTTGGAAGAGCGATCTGACCCGGCTGCTCGACGAACTCGAACCCATCGCCGCACAGCTCGGCGACCGGCTCTGGAT
>CAZPYF010000136.1:0-6813 GCA_964590015.1 uncultured Burkholderiaceae bacterium | reverse complement strand
GGCGCCCGTCTTTTTTGATGGCGTGCATGAACGCATCAAGGCGCGCCTGCCATTGGGGGTCGCCGGGCTTTAACGCCCAGGCGTAGTAGCTCACATGATAGGTGTCGGGCGGCTCAACCGATCGAGCCCAATCGGTGGTTTCCAACATCCGGATGCTATAGGGCAAGTCAGTAATGAACGCATCGGCACGCCCCGATATCACCTCTAGTTCACGGGCATGGGGCGAGTCGAGCGCGATAAGCTCGGCATGCTGCAGCCGCTCGCGCATGAGCGATTCATGAAGCGTGCCTCGCGCTACGGCCACCACATTGCCTGGTTGGTCGAGGTCGCCCCAGCTACGTATGGCGCGGTTGTTGCGGGTGGTGATGGCGAGTACATCGCTCATCAGATGCGGTTCGGTAAAGCTCAGATGCTTTTGGCGTTCTGAAGTAATGCCGATGGCGAACATTGCGACGTCGCATCGCTCTGACCGGACATCGCCCACCACGCTCGCAAAAGAGCTGTCAACGAACACCACGTCGACGGCCAGGTCTTTTGCCAGTTCACGAGCCAGGAAGATATCAACGCCCGAAAGTTCTTGGCTGCGCGGATCGCGATAGGAAATGCTGTAGTAGTCGGGCCAGATGCAGACACGCAGCCTTTCAGCCGCCAAGATCTCATCCAGACGGCTGGTATCAGCATGGGTAGACATCGCCATGCAGGATACAAGAACGCCGAACAAAAACCTGAATGTTGCTGTGAAATACCTCTGCCGTTTCATCAAGCGCGCCCCATGTTCGCTGAACAAGACTTACGTTTATACATTGCGACGAGGGGGCCGCACAGCAAATGGCGGACAGGGTGGGATTCGAACCCACGGTACGCTTGCACGTACGCCTGATTTCGAGTCAGGTACATTCGACCACTCTGCCACCTGTCCGCGTCTTCGATACCCGATGGGTAAGCCCGCCAGGCACGCTGCCGGGCCGGAAAACCGAAGATTCGGGAATATAGCAGATTTCGCATACCCCTGCATTCCGACAGCTTCGACATTCGCCCCCCGGTAAAGCGACGTAGAACGTGCAGCGGATGCCGTCTGGCGGATGGCTGCCCCTTGGCACACCCGGTTATTTCTATCGCATCTGGTAACCATATCCGGGGAAAATCAATGCAAGACGATACAGCGGAATCCACACGCACCACACGGTGGATCCCGGCCGTCATGTTGCCTCGGCAACGTGTCAGCCAGGGGCGTGCCCGGGTGTGCAAACTGGCCACATTGCTGGCGTCAAGCGCGATCATTTCGGCATGCAGTATGGCTCCGGGCCCGTACATGGGCAGCCCCGAAGACGTGAGCCGTTCGCTGCAGGAAGACGGTGCACCGGCCGACGCGCTAAAGCCCATTACGCCCGAGCTGCTTCGCGACCTGCAACATGACAGCGCAGAACGTGTGCAAGCGGACGTGGGCCATTTGTTCGGCACTGCCGAACCGTACCGTGTCGGCCCCGGCGATGTGCTGAACATCGTCGTGTGGAACCATCCCGAACTTGCCCTCACGCCGGCGGGTGCCGGCGGCACCGCGCTCCTGACGGGCACGAATGAGCTGGGCAATGGTTACAACGTCGGCCCTGATGGCACGATTCAGTTCCCCTTTACCGGGCTGGTGAAAGTGGCCGGTCTGAACGAGTTTCAGATCCGCGAGCGCCTGACCCGGCAGCTCTCCAGCTATATCAACGCGCCCCAGATCACGGTGCGGGTGCAAGCGTACCGGGCGGAGCGTGTCTACGTCGACGGGGAAGTACGAAGCCCGGGCATCCTGCCAATCACCGACATCCCGATGACGTTGCCTGAAGCGCTCAACCGGGCGGGCGGCATGACTCCGGATGCCGATCGCTCTTCGTTGACGCTGACCCGCAACGGCGTTGCCACACCGATCAACCTTCCTGCACTGACGCGTAGCAGTATTGATCCTTCGCGCATCCTGCTGAAAGACGGTGACCTGCTGCGTGTGGTGAGTCGCGAAGATTCGAAGGTGTATCTCATGGGCGACGTGTATCTACCTACCGCGCATGTCATGCACGACGGGAACGTCACGTTGTCTCAGGCGCTCGGCGAAGCGGGCGGCGTGCGGCCCGAATCGGGCAACGCCCGCCAGGTGTACGTGATTCGCCGCGGCGAGAACGGAGAGCCCGAAATCTTCCATATGGACGCCAGCCGACCCACCGCCTATGTGCTGGCGGCGGATTTCCAGCTCAAGCCCAACGACATCGTGTTCATTGACCCCGCGCCGATCGTGCGCTGGAACCGTGTCATCAGCAACCTGCTGCCCAGCTACAACGCCGTGTACGCCACACGTGCCATGACACGATAAAGGTGTGCTCATGAACCGAACTCAAGCCATTGCTCCTTATTCCACACCGCTGCCGAGCATGCCCCACTTAGGGGGAGGTGCGGGCCGCAGCAGCTCGGCCGATGATGAGCTCGATTTCCCGGGCCTCATGGACGTATTGGCCAACTCACGCGGCCTGATTCTATGTACTGCACTGATCGCACTGATGGCCGGCGCCGGCTATGCCTACTTGAGCCCGCCGGTCTACCGAGCCGATGCGCTGATTCAGGTGGAACCCCCCCAATCGTCTGATACGGCAACCCACGTACTCGGCGAACTGGCAAGCGTGTTCAACGGCCAGTCGAGCTCGTCAGCAGAAATGGAGATTCTGCGTTCGCGTCTTGTCGTCGGTGACGCCACTGACCAACTGCAGCTGCATGTCTCGGCAGAGCCGCGCTACCTGCCGCTCATCGGCCGATGGCTCGCAGAGCGCGCACAAGGTCTGTCGAACCCGCTTATACCGGGTCTGTTTGGCTATGTATATGGAACGGAAACCGTTCAGGTGGCGCGCCTCGACGTCCCGGTGGAGCTGGAAAACCAGCCATTGACCTTGATTGCCACGTCGAATGGGTTTGATCTGCTTGACCATAACGGCCACCGGATCGCCCGTGGGGAGACGGGTACACCCACCACATTTAACTATGGCAGCGGAACGGGCACCCTACTGCTGAGCCACCTGGACGCCAAACCGGGCGCCCGCTTCGAACTCGAACGGTATTCCCGGTTGGCCGTCATCGAATCACTGCAAGAGCGCCTGACGATCGAGGAACGCAATACCCCTTCGGGCGTTCTGGCCGTTTCGCTGGAAGGTCATGACCGTGAGCGCACCGCCGCCATCGTCAATACCGTTGCCAGCGCCTATGTCAGGCAGAACACCGAGCGGCGCGCCGCTGAAGCGGAAAAGTCACTGGCCTTTCTTGATGGCTTTCTACCCGAGCTGCGCCGCCAGCTCGATGACGCCGACAATCGCTACACGGCCTTTCGTGATGAGCACGGCACATTCAATCTGGGCACCGAAGGCACGCTTTCGTTGGAAACGTCGGTAAGCCTGCAGAACCGGCGGTTCGAGCTCCAACAGCGACGACGTGAGCTCTCGGCTCAGTACGGGCCGCTGCACCCCACCATACAGTCGCTCGACGAACAGATTGCGGCGCTTGATAAGGAAATTGATCGACTCGCCACCCGGATTCGAACCTTGCCTGCCTTGGAGCAGCAGCTGCTCAATCTAATGCGCGATGTCAACGTCAACAGCGAACTCTATGCCGGCCTGCTCAATAGCGCGCAGCAGCTGCGCCTGGTCAAAGAAGGCAAAGTGGGCAGCGTACGCCTGGTAGACGCGGCGATTACGCCCGAAGTACCCGTGAAACCGCGTCGCGTGGTGGTTCTACTGATCAGCGCCCTGGCCGGCCTGGTGCTCGGCATCGCCCTGGCCATATTGCGTAATCTGTTGCGCCCAGGCCTGAAAACGCCCGCCGATATCGAAAGCCGGCTGGGCCTCGACGTGCTGGCTACCGTGCCCCGCTTTGCGCGGGCGCCGCTGCCCCTGGCACGGTCGGCCAGAACCGCCCGCAGTCGTGTGCTCGCCGACCTGTCGCCCGATGCACCCGCCATTGAGAGCTTGCGCGGCTTGCGCACATCGCTGCGCTTCAGCCTCGATACCGCCCGCAACAACATCGTCATGCTCACCGGGCCGTCTGCCGGTGTGGGCAAGACATTCACTAGCGTGAATCTCGCGTCGGTCTACGCCTCAGCAGACCGGCGAGTATTGCTCGTCGACACCGACTTTCGGGATGGCCGCGTCCATCAGAACCTCGGGCTCGAACGTGGCAAGGGCTTGAGTGAACTGATTCTTGAGCGCAGCGACATTTCGGACGTATTGCGACGGAACGTGCTACCCAATCTCGACGTAATTACTACCGGCACGCTGCCCCGCAACCCTTCGGAGCTGCTGCTGTCGCCCAAGATCGCACAGCTGCTAGAGGAATGGTCGCGCAGCTACGACATGGTGGTGCTCGACACTGCGCCGGTACTGACCATGTCAGACCCGATGGCGCTCGCGCCCCACGTGGGCACGCTATTTCTGCTGGCGCGCGCCGAAGTGACGACTCTGGCTGAACTGGACGAATCCGCGCGCCGCCTGGCCCGTGCAGGCGGCCGGGTCAACGGCGTAATTTTCAATGACTTCGACACCACACACCACCGGTTCAGTGCGCGCTACGGCGCGTACGGCGCCGCTTACGGGGGGTATCCGACAAAATGAAGAACTTCGCACTGATCGGCGCCGCCGGCTACATTGCGCCGCGACACATGCAGGCCGTCCAGGCTACGGGCCATCGCCTGGTCGCCGCGCTCGACCCGAATGATTCCGTGGGCGTGATCGACAGCCACTTTCCCGACGCGGACTTCTTCACGGAGTTCGAACGCTTCGATCGCCACGTTGACAAGCTGCGGCGCGCAAAGCACCCGAACCGTATCGATTACATCTCGATCTGTTCGCCGAACTACCTGCACGATTCGCATGTGCGCTACGCCCTGCGTTCGGATGCCGATGCCATCTGCGAGAAGCCGCTGGTGCTGAATCCGTGGAATATCGACGGCCTGGAAGAGTTGGAGCGGGCCACGGGGCGCAAGGTGCACACGATATTGCAGTTGCGCCTGCACCCTGCCATCAAGGCATTGCGCGAACAGGTGCTAAACAGCCCGACCGACCGCCGCTACGATGTCGATCTCACCTACATTACCGCGCGCGGCCAGTGGTACGGTCGTTCCTGGAAAGGCGACCCCCGAAAATCGGGGGGAATCGCCACCAATATCGGCGTGCATTTCTTCGATATGCTGCACTACGTTTTCGGAGCGGTGCAAGAAAGCGCCGTGCACGTGTCTACCGCGCACAAGGCCGCCGGATACCTGGAATACGAACGGGCCCGGGTGCGGTGGTTTCTGTCGGTCGACCTTGAAGACGTCCCCCCTCAAGCCCGGGCGGCGGGGCAGCGCACCTGGCGCTCGATCACGCTCGACGGCACTGAGATCGAGTTTTCGGGCGGCTTTACCGATCTGCATCAGCAGAGCTACCACGAGATTCTTGCCGGGCGCGGTTTCGGGCTCGCCGATAACCGCTGCGCGATCGCGACGGTGGCCGACATTCGCAACGCAGCCATCATGCCCCGGCGCGGCGAACGGCACCCGTTTCTTCATGAGCACGGCGTATTGCGTTCGAGCGTCGGGCTTTCAAGCATGTTGCAGGCCACCGCGAGCTAAAGCCATGACAGCCCTTATCCACCCCAGTGCCATCGTCGACGACGGTGCCCTCGTGGGAGCCGGCACACGAGTCTGGCACTTCACGCACATCTGCGCCGGCGCGCGCATCGGCAACGACGTCTCGATCGGCCAGAACGTGTTTATCGCCGCCCGCGCAGTGGTTGGTAGCCGCTGCAAGATCCAGAACGCCGTGTCGATCTACGACGAAGTCACGCTCGAAGACGACGTGTTTTGCGGCCCCGCCATGGTGTTCACCAATGTCGTGAACCCGCGCGCCCACGTCGAACGCAAGCATGAGTACCGCCCCACCCGCGTGCGACATGGCGCGACCTTGGGCGCCAACTGCACGATCGTATGCGGCGTGACCATCGGGGCGCATGCCTTCGTGGGCGCCGGTGCCGTCGTGAGTCGCGACGTTCCCGACTATGCGTTGGTGCTCGGCGTACCGGCACGGATTGTTGGGTGGGTGAGCGAGCACGGCGAACGCCTGGCCTTGCCTGCTTGCGGCAGCGGCCGCGCGCGC
Organism: uncultured Burkholderiaceae bacterium; assembly: GCA_964590015.1. Lineage (GTDB taxonomy): Bacteria > Pseudomonadota > Gammaproteobacteria > Burkholderiales > Burkholderiaceae_B > Yanghanlia. The sequence continues at coordinate 664 of CAZPYF010000136.1, read as the reverse complement.
TGCCCCCAAACCGGCATCCTGTACCAACTCGACGGCATCACTCTCACTCCAGCGAGCAACAACCATGATCGACTTCATCGACCTCAAGACGCAACAGCAACGCATACGGGCAGCGCTTGATGAGCGTATTGCGACCGTGCTTGATCATGGCCAATACATTCTGGGCCCGGAAGTGGGCCAACTGGAAGAGGCGCTTTCAGGCTGGACCGGAGCGCACTGCATCACCTGCGCAAACGGCACCGACGCCTTGCAGATCGCTCTCATGGGCCTCGGGATCGGCTTGGGCGACGAGGTAATCACACCCGGTTTCGCCTATATCGCCACGGCGGAAGCGATCACGCTGACCGGCGCACGCCCAATATACGCTGACATTGACCCGACCACGTATACGTTAGACCCCGTGTGTGTCGAGGCGCTTGTGAGCCCGCGCACGCGCGCCATCATGCCGGTCTCGCTATTCGGCCAATGCGCCGACATGGATGCGCTGACAGACATCGCCGAGCGCCATCACCTCGCTATTATCGAAGACGGCGCCCAGAGCTTCGGCGCGACCTACAAGAACCGGCCGTCGTGCGGATTGAGCACGGTAGCCTGCACCAGCTTCTTCCTAAGCAAACCACTGGGCTGCTATGGCGACGGTGGTGCCCTGTTCACTCGCGACGCC
>CAZPYF010000135.1:0-6832 GCA_964590015.1 uncultured Burkholderiaceae bacterium | reverse complement strand
TCGTCAAGTTCGGGCGCAGCGTTAGGCGTTTCGGTCGGTTGTGTTTCTTCTTGCATACCCTATCGTCCCCTTTTCCCTCGGCAGCGCCCATAGGGGTATAGCCCCTACCGGGCGGCAAAGCGATTCGAGCAGCAAAATTCGCACCTGCAGAACGTATGGGCGCTCGCAGCGGCATGGCGGTTGCCATGCTAGGGCTCCCATACTGCGCATCACCATCATGAATCGTTCCACCACACGCAAGGCTCTACGCATCCTGCAGGAGCAGTTCCACATAGACGAACTGCGCCCGGGCCAGGAAGAAGTGATTGAACATGTACTGGACGGGCACAACACCCTTGCCATCATGCCCACCGGCAGCGGCAAATCCCTGTGCTATCAGTTGCCTGCGCTATGCGAGCCCGGCGTAACCGTGGTGGTGTCGCCCTTGATCGCGCTGATGCAAGATCAGGAAGAGAAACTGGAGGAATTCGGCGTACAGAACGCCGTATTCAATAGCGCGACGCCGGCCGCCATGCTGCGTGACTATATGGAAAACGCAGCCAAGTATCGCAATCCAGTCTTCATGACGACCCCCGAACAGCTCACGAACGAGGCGTTCATGACATGGCTGAAGGCGCAGAAAGTGAGCCTCTTCGTCGTGGACGAAGCGCATTGCGTTTCGCAATGGGGCCATGACTTCCGGCCCGCATTCCTCGATATTCGCGCGGCCATACGCGAACTGGGCTCACCGCCCGTGCTTGCGCTGACGGCAACCGCCACCGACGAAGTCATTCACGATATCGGTGAACAGTTGGGCCTGCCGGCGTTATGCGTTATTAAAACGGGCGTTTATCGCGACAACCTGCATTACGCAGTGCGCCAAGTCACAGGAGAAGACGAGCGGCGCGAGGCCTTGCTGAACATGTTGAACGAAACCGACGGCTCGGCGATCGTATACACCGCCACCGTAAAAGAGGCGACCGCACTGCATGATTTCCTGGCGGAAGAAGGCCTGCCTGTAACGCTCTACCATGGCCGGCTGGCGCAGAGCGCACGCACAGCGAACCAAGATAATTTCATGTCGGGGCGCGTGCGTATTATCGTGGCCACCAATGCCTTCGGTATGGGCATCGATAAACCGGACGTGCGTTTAGTCGTGCATGCACAGATTCCGGGGAGCCTGGATGCGTATTACCAAGAGTCGGGCCGTGCGGGGCGCGATGGTGAGCCCGCCCGCTGTGAGCTCATACACGAAGAGAAAGACAAACGCATTCAGCAGTTCTTCTTGATCAATCGGTACCCTTCTGAGGGAATGGTCGAACAGATCGTCGACGCGCTGATTGCCGCGGGCCGACCAATGACATTCGACGCGCTACGGGAAGCCGTTGCCGATGTGCCGCTGCGGAAGCTGCAGGTGGCGTTGAAGCTGCTGGCCGACGAGAAGCTGATCAAGAGAAAGGGGAAGGAGATCACGGTTTTAAAGGCCGACGATCTTCACGCCCATGCCGCGGCTGCCGTTCAGCAATACGAAGCGCGCGGCGAACGCGACCGTGAGATTCTCGGCGCTATGGTCGGATACGCCCGCAGCGGCCAATGCCGTTGGCATGTGCTGATGCAGTATTTCGGCGACTCCCCCGACTGGGAGCGTTGCGATCATTGCGACAGCTGCCAGCATGCCCGCGAAGCCGAGGCCTTGGTTGACCAGCTTGATGAGCAAGCCGCAGCATCGGAATCGCAGAAGCCCGATACGCCTGCCGCGTTCAAAGTGGGCGACCGCGTGGCGGTGAAACGTTATGGCGCCGGCGTGGTGGAGGCCGTGACCCGCGAACGCGTCGACATCCGTTTCCCCGATGGCTCACTACGACGCTTTCTGCCCCACTACGTGCGCCGCCTGAAGCATCAGCCACCTCCGCCACCCGAGAAACGCGCCGCGTGATTCCAAATTTGAGGCGTGGCATGCATCGTGCCTCCGGTAACGACGCGCGAACAGGAGGAAGGAGCTGCAATGCCCACAGAACAAGCAAAAGCCAGTTGGAAATCGACGATGTTGATGCCGGTGTTCATACCGGCCGTCATTCTTATTTTGCTGCTGGTGGTCGGCACCATCGGTTCCCCCGAGACGGCCGGCAGTATCTTTTCGAGCACCCTGGCCTACGTCACACGCAACTTCGGCTGGTTTTACATGTTGTCGGTGGCCGTCTTCCTGGTGCTGATCGTGCTGTTGGCGCTCAGTAAGTGGGGAGACATCAAGCTCGGGCCAGATCACTCCGAACCTCAGTACAGCACCCTCTCGTGGTTCGCAATGCTGTTCTCGGCCGGCTATGGCATTGCCTTGGTTTTCTTCGGCGTGGCCGAACCGGTACTGCACTACGCCTTGCCGCCCCAGGGCGCCGGCGAGACGCTTGATGCCGCGAAACAAGCGATGCAGATCACGTTTTTCCACTGGGGATTCCACATTTGGGCGATCTACGGCTTGGTCGGTCTGGTGTTGGCGTACTTCGCCTTCCGCCACGGTCTGCCGCTTTCGATGCGCTCGGCGCTCTACCCCTTGATTGGACAACGCATACACGGGCCGATCGGCCACACCGTGGACATCGTGGCCATCTTGGGCACCATGTTCGGCTTAGCGACTTCATTGGGGTTATCGGTCGTTCAGATCAATACTGGCCTGAATTACCTGTGGCCGTCGATACCGATCAACAGCACCGTGCAGGTGATCGCGATTACGGTTATCACCGCCATGGCGATGGTCTCGGTGGTGGCTGGCCTAGACAAAGGCGTGAAGAACCTGTCTATGCTTAATATGGTGTTGGCTACCGCACTGATGCTGTTTGTCTTCACCGTAGGGCCGACTCTGTTTATTCTCGAGACCTTCTTGCAGAACACCGGGGCGTATCTGAACAACATCATTGAGCGCACGTTCAACCTGCAAGCCTACACACGCAGCGACTGGATCGGAAACTGGACCCTCTTTATTTTCGGATGGACGATTGCCTGGTCGCCCTTCGTTGGTCTGTTCATTGCCAAGATCAGCCGTGGCCGCACCATACGTCAGTTTGTGTTCGGCGTGATGCTGATCCCTACAACATTCACATTCTTCTGGTTCTCGGTATTCGGCGAAACGGCGCTGTACGCCATTATGTACGACGGGTACGTGTCTCTGATTTCCGAAGTTCAGAACAACAACGCAGTTGCGCTGTTCAAATTACTCGAACACCTGCCCTTAACGTCGATCATTTCGTTCATTACGGTGGTGTTGATCGTCACCTTCTTCGTGACATCGTCTGATTCCGCTTCGCTGGTCATTGATTCGCTAGCGTCGGGCGGTATTGCCGCAACGCCGGCCACCCAACGCGCCTTCTGGGCCATTCTCGAGGGCATCGTAGCGGCGGTACTATTGCTCGCGGGTGGGCTGACCGCGCTGCAGAGCATGACCGTTATCAGCGCATTGCCGTTCTCAATAATCATTCTGATCGCTGCGGTGGGAATGTGGCGGGCTTTAGCGATTGAAACGCATCGCGATAAAAGTCTGGCGCAGCAACGGCAAACTCGCCAGACCGGTGGCTCATCAGCGGCCTGGAAGAAACGCTTGGCCGGCATCGTGGATTACCCAGACCGCGATCACGTCCAAGCCTATATTTCCGGCGAGGTCATGGGTGCCATGAAACACCTGGCACAAGGCCTCGACGATCAGGGATGGCCGGCTAGGGTCATACTGGAAAGCGATCCATACCGCGTGTATCTCGCGGTCGAGGTGCATAAACCCGATCAGCTGGATTTTCAGTATGAAGTGCGTCTGCGCGAATACGAGATGCCCGCCTTCGCATCTCCCAGTTCTGAAAAGCCCGCTGAAAATGAAGGCTCTTCAAGCGCCGCTGCGGAAACCGCAGGCTCAACCCAGTCTTACTATCGCGCCGAGGTTTTCCTTCAACGTGGCGGGCTCGACTATGACGTCTATGGCTACACGCAGCAGGAACTCATCGGCGATATCTTGGATCATTTCGAGAGATATCTGAGCTTCCTGCAGATCTCACCCGGTGTGCTGCCCTGGAATATGGCCGAGCACGACGACATGCTGAACGAAAAGCCCGATGATGAGGCGCCCGCGAAGACTTGATAGAGCCTGCGGGCGCTTTGCGACCTTCGCGCTGCTAAAGCATGCGCTCAATGGGCAGCTTCGACAGGACCCATACGATGCACCGCTTGAAGAAGCCTGTTTCCGGTTCAGTATCGTGCCGAATAATCTGCCCGTCGCGGCGTTCGACCCAATACACCGAACCGGAATCCGAAAGCTTGACCTCGTAGGCGCTGTTCGGAATGTCTTCGTCGAATGCGGCCTGAATGTCTCGCGCCATTCGCGGGCTTTCAATGATGAAGCCCAGTTCAGTGTTGAAGAGCGCAGAGCGCGGGTCGAAGTTGAACGAACCTACGAAGATGCGCTTCTCATCCACGGCAAACGTCTTGGCGTGCAGGCTGGAACCTGAACTGCCAATCGACCCCGAAGCGCCACTGCTGCCGCTTCCCCCACTGCCACGGCTACCCAGCCCCAGACCGGTGCTTCCGGCGCTGCTGCCGTCGTCTTCGGCCATGCGCCGCATCTCGTATAGCGGCACATTCGCCTCGAGCAGATCTTTACGCCGTTTCACATACCCGGCATGAACGACCGCCACGTCGGTGGCATCGAGCGAGTTGGTGAGTACGCGCAGCTGTATTCCGCTATCCACGATCGCTGCGAAAACCTCCACCCCCGCAGCGGTGGGCACAAAGTACGGCGAGACCAGGTCAACACTCTTTTCGGGTTTGCCCAGCATGTCGGCAAGCTGGCTGATCAACATTGAGCTCTCGGTGGCTTTCCCTAGACCCTTGGCCGGGTCGTCGCTGAGCATTGTGGTTGCTGCCCACTCGAACTCGATGCGGCCTTCAAGCAAACCGGCAAGAAACTCGGAGCGTTGAACCGCTTTGGTGTATTGCCCCGCGGCATCCGATGCGGTGGTGTCTTTAGCGATCTGCGCCAGCTTCTCTAGCGTCAGCTCGTTCGCTTCCGGCAATATTAGATCAGCAGGATATGACGACTCACTGGCCCAATACAGGTCGAAATCGGAGGACACGTCGTCGACCACCGGCCCAACCGCCAGCACATCAAGGTCGGCAAAAAGCATCGATCCCGCACCGAAATACTCGTCGCCCACATTACGGCCGCCGATGATTGTGGCCTGGTTATCAGCGGTGAACGACTTGTTATGCATGCGCCGATTCGCGCGCTTGAAGTCGGTAATGTACCCAATGGCCTTTGGCTTGCGTATAACAAACGGGTTGAATAGCCGCACCTCGATATTGGGGTGCGTATGCAACGCCGCAAGCTGCTCATCGAGCCCCGACGTGCCGTTATCGTCGAGCAGCAAGCGCACACGCACGCCACGATCGGCTGCTTGGCGCAGCTCGCTCATGAGCAACGTGCCAGTGACGTCGTTCAGCCAGATATAGCACTGCACATCGAGCGTTTTTTCGGCGGACCGAGCCAGCAGCACGCGCGCGGCATAGGCGTCGTGCGCATCGGCCAGCGAATAGATGCCGCTTTTTCCGGGATGGGCCTGTACCTGAGGCGCCAGTAAGCGACCGAACGTCGTGGCACGAGCCTCTTCCACGCTAAGCGCCTGGCTGGTGCTGCGCTCTTCAAGCGATGGCAGCGAACATCCGGCCAACACACCGACCATGAGGCAAAGGGTGGCCCCCGCGAACCACCTTCGCAATAGTTTCATTTATGCGCCTTTAAGCAGCTTTTTATCGATAGTTAGCGACTCTACAGCAATTGGGCTGCGGCTTGTAGCACCGTACCCTACGCAGGCGTCGCTCCGCGCTTGCCAGCCATGGTCTGTTTACGAATCACCGCAATAAGCGCCATGCTCGCCGGGCTTTGGGCCTCGTCCTCAAGGAACAGTAGACCATGCGTGCGAACCGGCGTAGGGCCTTCCAGCGGAACAATACGCCATGGTTTGCTAGAGTCGGCTACGGCACTCGGGGCCACGATGGTGCCCACGTTCTTGCGCAGCGACAACGCCAGCATCGCGGGAAGCGTGTTCATTTCGGCAATGACATTAGGCTCTGCACCGGCGGCACGAAAGCACTCGTTGAGCAGACGCCGGGTCGAGAAGCTGTTCGGCAGCAACACCATCGCTTCCCGATGCAGCTCCGCAACACGCAGACGCTTGCGCTTGGCAAGTGGATGCCCATGCGGCACCACTAAAGCAAGTTCCTCGTTGAACAGGGGCTCAAACCGTATTTCTTTCTGGCGTTCGGGCCGATATGCGATACCGACATCCAGCCTTCTTGCTTTCAATCCCTCGGTAATGGCATCGCCCGAAAGCTCTTCCACCACGATTTTGACCGTGGCATTCTGCTTCAGGAACAGCGCAATACAGTCGGGAAGGAATCCCATGTTGAATGTGGGTGTCGTGCCAATGCGCACGGTACCTGTCATGGGAACGACGGTTTGCTTCAACTCGCTGAGTCCTTGGTCAATTACGCCCAGCGCTCGAGTGGCGTAGGCGAGGAACGATTCCCCGGCCTCGGTGAGCACCACCCGTTTTCCACGGCGGTCGAACAAGTCCTTGCCGACTTCCTCTTCCAACTGACGTATTTGGTGCGACAACGTCGACTGGGTGATATGCACGCGTTCGGCGGCGCGAGTGAAGTTCAGCGACTCTGCCACTGCAATGAAGTAACGAAGATGCCTGAGTTCCATTTTCACCCCAGCAATCGATGACATCGATGGTAACTGACGAAATCAATCATTTCTATCTTTTCACCTGTCCTATTAGACTGAACCAGCAGCAATGAATTAATACCTACCTCA
>CAZPYF010000134.1:0-6851 GCA_964590015.1 uncultured Burkholderiaceae bacterium | reverse complement strand
TCGATAGGTCTGAACCCGAAGACGCTCGTACGGCAGCGGCCGCTCAGCGCCCCACAGGCCGCATGTTGAAAGACCCGACGGTTGTGCGGGTTCTTGATGCGCTGGGCTACGATCCCGCCGACGCCGACATGCTATGCCGCCGCAGCGGTCTCGAATTCTCCCGCATCGCCGCAATACTCACCGAACTCGAGCTCAACGACCAGGTGCAAAGGTTGGATGACGGCCGGTATCAGCGGCGCCAGCAAGGTATCATTTACGGTTAGCGTTTTACCCAGGAGCCACCATGCCCACGCCCACAAAAGTGAAAATCGTCGAGGTCTCGCCCCGCGACGGTTTGCAGAACGAAAAGCAGTTCATTTCCACCGATATCAAGGTAGAGCTCATCGACCGCTTGTCTGCGGCGGGCTTTGCCAATATCGAGGCCACTTCGTTCGTTTCCCCGAAATGGGTGCCGCAGATGGCCGACGGCGCCGAGGTCATGGCTGCGATTCAGCGCCGCCCCGGCACACTGTATTCGGTTCTGGCACCCAATATGCGCGGCTTCGACGGTGCGCTGGCGGCGGGCGCCGACGAAGTGGTGATCTTCGGCGCGGCCAGCGAAGCCTTTTCACAGAAGAACATCAACTGCAGCATCGCGGAATCCATCGCGCGCTTCGAGCCTGTGGCCGAAGCGGTCAAGGCCGCCGGCCTGCGGCTACGCGGCAGCATCAGCTGCGCACTGGGCTGCCCTTATCAAGGTGAAGTCGACCCTGCGGCGGTGGTCGATGTGGCGCGCCGCTATCTGGAGCTGGGCTGCGACGAGATCGACGTGGCCGACACAATCGGCGTGGGCACGCCGAAGCGGGTCGACCGGGTCATGAAGGCCGTTACTGAAATCGTTGATCCGGCCCAAATTGCCGGGCACTTCCACGACACGTACGGCCAGTCGCTCGCCAACATTCTGGCATCGCTGCAAGCGGGCATCTCGATCTACCATACGTCAGTCGCCGGTTTGGGGGGCTGCCCCTACGCCAAGGGTGCGACAGGCAATGTGGCCACGGAAGATGTGCTTTACATGCTGCACGGCATGGGCATCGAAACAGGCGTCGACCTCGACGCCGTGGTGGATATCGGGCAATGGATCTCGGGCCACCTCAACCGCAAAGCGGCCAGCCGGGCCGGCAACGCGGTTACCGCGCGTAAGGCGGCGTGAAGGGCGGCGTGAAAACTTCATCTGCAATGCCGCCCGCTCAACGCACTGACACCGACGCGCACAAAGCGTTGCTCGCCGAGATCGGGCCTTTGCCGCTAGAAGGCCCGGCGTGGCCACGATGGGTGGTGTGGCTCGCGTGGATCGTTTTGGCCGTGGTGGTGTCGCGCCTCGTACTGACCGCCGCAAGCCCCGCGGGGGAATCGGTGAGCACGGTCGTGAAAGCCAGCGTAATTCTGTGTGTAATCGGGCTTGCCGTGCTGGCGCGCGCGATGCACACCTCGGTAACCCGTATTACCGAAAATGGCCTCGAGCAATCATGGGTGGGCCGCCGCGAGGTCGCCTGGAATGATATTTCGTTCGCGAAATTCATTCCGCTCATCTCGTCGAAGAAACTAATCTGCTTTACAGCACGCGGCCGGCCTGTCACGTTTCAGGCTGGTAGCCGCGAGCTGCAGATTGCCTTCGCCCGTATTTCGATGGTGTATCGCAGGCGCTAGGCCGCTTTAGCGGATCGGGAAGGCGTACATGAGCCCGCCTTCCGTCCAGAGGGCATTCAAACCCCGCTGAATCTTCAGTGGGCTGCCCTGCCCCACGTTACGCTCGAAGCTCTCGCCGTAGTTACCCACCTGCTTGATGATGTTGTAGCCCCAGCTTTCGTCGAGGCCCATGTTGGCCCCCGCGCCCTCGGTTACACCCAGTAGGCGGCGGATGTCGGGGCTCGCACTGTCGCGCATCGAATCGACATTCGCTGAACTGACCCCCAGCTCTTCGGCGGCGATCATGGCATGCAGTGTCCACTTCACGACGTTGAGCCAGGCATCATCGCCCTGTCGTACGAAGGGCCCAAGCGGCTCTTTCGAAATGATTTCGGGAAGCACCACATAGTCGTCGGGGTTCTCGAGCCGTGAAATGCGTATCGATGCCAGGCCCGAGGCGTCGGTAGTGAATACATCGCATCGGCCACTGGCGAAGGCACTCACCACTTCATTGAATTGATCGAACACCACGGGCTTGTAACGGATGTCGTGCGTACGCGCCCAGTCGGCCATGGTGTTTTCGTTGGTGGTGCCCTGTTGCATGCACACCGAGGCATCGTTGAGTTCCTTCGCGCTCTTGACACCCAGCGCCTTGGGCACCAGGAAGCCCTGGCCGTCGAAGAAGTTCACGCCGGCATGTATGGCGCCTAACGCCGTATCGCGTTGTTGCGTCACCGTGGTATTGCGGGCAAGCAAATCAACCTCGCCCGACTGCAGCGCGGTGAAGCGTTGCTGCGCATTGAGCGGCACCGCCTTGTACTTCGTTGCGTCGCCCAGCACCGCCGCCGCAACGGCACGGCACATGTCGATATCAAGACCCCGCCAGGTGCCCTTGCTGTCTGGGGCGGAAAAGCCTGCGAATCCGGTCGTGACACCGCAATGCAATTCACCGCGATCACGCACGGTTTCGAGCGTATCAGCCTGTGCAGCGCCCAAGCTGCCCACTGCGGCCAGCGCACTTACACAAAGGGTCTTGATCTTGAACATCGACGTCTCCAGTAAGGGCGGAACCGCTGCGCACCGCGCGCGGCGCCGCCAGTCAACATACTGGAATGGTACTGCAGGTTATTCATAGTTGCGTACGTCGTCGATCACTTTGCCGTCGTTGGGCAATGCGCCGGGTTCGACGCAATCGACGTCGGCCCGCAGCTTAGTGATCTCGCGCACCGATTGCGCCACCTCTTCGGCAAGCGTTTCCGATGGGTTTGATACTTCGATACGCAACTGCATGCTGTCGCGGCCCACCGCGCCTGCAACTACCAGTCGCGCCTTCTGTACGTCGGGGTGTCGTGCCACGATCTGTGCCACCTGGCCCGGGTGCACAAACATGCCGCGTACCTTGGTGGTTTGGTCGGCCCGGCCCAGCCATCCGCGTATGCGCAAATTTCCGCGACCGCAAGGCGATTGCCCCGGCAAGATCGCAGACAGGTCGCCGGTGCCGAAACGCAGCAAGGGGTAATCGGGGTTGAGCGTAGTAACCACGACTTCGCCGACCTCGCCGTCGGGAACCGGCTGCCCCGTGCCCGGACGCACGATCTCGAGCACGATGTCTTCGTTCACCACCAGACCCTCGCGCGCCGATGTTTCGTAGGCGATCATGCCCAGATCGGCGGTACCGTAAGCCTGATAGCCGTCGATACCGCGTTCCAGGAACCAATCGCGCAACGAAGGCGGGAAGGCTTCACCCGAGAACAGCGCGCGCTTTAGTGACGTGACGGCAACGTCAGTTTCGTCGGCCTTCTCAAGAATGATGCGCAGGAAGCTGGGCGTGCCGGTGTATCCGGCGGGCTGCAAGTCAGCCAGCACCTGCACTTGCTGCTCAGTCTGGCCCACCCCGCCCGGAAACACGGTGCAGCCGAGCGCGTGAGCGGCAGTTTCCATCATGGAGCCGGCTGGGGTGAAGTGGTACGAAAAGCAATTGTGCACGAGCTCGCCGCGCCGGAACCCGGCCGCGTGCAATGCACGGGCGAAGCCCCAGTAATCACTACGGAAGCTTTCAGGTTCGTAGATCGGGCCCGGCGATGCAAACACGCGAGCCGCCTCGCCCCAACCGATGGCCGAGAATCCGCCGAATACGCGCTCATTGGCCGGTATGGCGGCCGCATCAGCATTGCTACGCCGGCTCAACTGCGCCTGTAACAGTTCGCTCTTGCGGATTACCGGAATCGCCGCCAGCGACTCACGGTCGCAAACGTTGCTCACCTCTACGCCTTGCAACTGGCCGGCAATGGCGGGGGCACGCTGGCGGGCGCATTCAAGGGCTTCCGGCAAGCGGGCAAACAACGCCCTTTCACGCTCAGCGACCGACGCCGCTTCGCGTTCCTCGTAGTATGTGGTCATATTGGATTCTCTATGCGAGCCAGCGTTTGCGCCGCCTGTAGAACTTGGTGTCGCGGAAGCTTCTGCGCTCACCGCTCGACACCCCCAGGTAGAACTCCTTGACGTCTTCGTTTTCGGCCAGGGCCTTGGCCTCGCCGTCCATCATGACGCGCCCGTTCTCGAGGATGTAGCCGTAGTCGGCATAGCGCAGCGCAATATTGGTGTTTTGCTCGGCCAGCAGGAAGCTGACCTTCTCGCGTTCGTTCAGGTCGCGCACGATTTCGAAGATTTCCTCGACGATTTGCGGGGCCAAGCCCATCGAGGGTTCGTCGAGCAAGATCATGTTCGGGTCGGCCATGAGGGCACGGCCGATGGCGGTCATTTGCTGCTCGCCGCCCGAGGTATAGCCAGACTGGCTGGTACGGCGCTGCTTGAGCCTTGGAAAATACTGATACACCTTGTCGAGCGCGGCATTCATGTCGCCCCGCCCCAAGTTGCGCGTATAAGCACCGGTCAACAGGTTTTCTTCGACTGTAAGGTGGGCGAAGCAATGCCGCCCCTCCATGACCTGCACGACACCGCGTTTGACGAGGTCGGCCGGCGTCAGACGGTCGATACGTTCGCCACGGTAGTCGATTGATCCTTTCGTTACGTCGCCCCGCTCGGCCTGGAGCAGGTTCGACACCGCACGCAAGGTTGTGGTCTTGCCCGCGCCATTGGCCCCCAGCAGCGCCACGATACGGCCTTCGGGCACGGTGAGTGACACCCCCTTCAGTACGAGGATGACGTGGTTGTAGATGACCTCGATGCCGTTGACGTTCAACAGTACCTTGGCCTCTTGCGGCGTCTCATTGGTATTCATTGATTGCACCTACTTTGGAGAAGCCCGGGGCGGGCCGTTGCGACGCGCCCCGGTGCCGGACTCAACTTTCCTTCGAACAATCACGCGGCTCGATCTTCTTCTCGGATGCGTAGCGAGCGCCGTATTCCTTCACGAGCGGATCAACGAACTCGTCGTTCGACTCGTACCAGTCGGAAACGATCTCGAACTTGGAGCCGTCCCACTGGATGATGCGTGCCCAGTCATCGCCCATATGGTCTTCGCAGCTTGTGCGCACAGGACGCAGGATCTTCGCGAAGCCCAGTTCCTCAAGGCGTGCTTCCGTGAGGTTGAGGTTTTCGAAGCCCCAGCGCACTTGCTCGGGCGTGACATGCTTGCCCTTGCCGAACTTCTCTTGAGCAGCGCGAATCGCTTCGACTTGCAGCATCGAAATGATCATGCCGCGAGTGTGAGCGATACTGCCCACGGTTTCGCCATTGGGGCTGGTGCCCTGGCCCTTGTCGTACACGAACTTCTTAAGATCTTCATGCACACGGCCTTCGTCGGCACTGTTGTGCACCGTGATGCCCTTGTAGCCCTTTGCTGTAGCACCAAGATCTTGTACGTCGGTTTCAGAGGCGGCCCACCAAATGCCATAGATCTTCTCGCGCGGGTAGCCCACAGCCTGCGCTTCGCGAATGGCGGTGGGAGTCATGATGCCGGCACTCCAGAGCAGGATGTAATCGGGGCGGCGTTGACGAATCTGCAGCCAGGTGGATTTCTGCTCGACGCCAGGCGCGGTCACCGGATACAGCTGCAGCTCAAAACCATTGGCTTTGGAACGCGACTGCAGAAGAGGAATGGGCTCCTTGCCGTACGGTGAGTCGTGATACACAAGTGCGATCTTCTTGCCCTTGAGCTTGTCTTCACCCCCTTCCTGCTTGGCGATGTCCTGAATCATGACGTCGGCCGCAGTCCAGTAGTTGCCCAGCAGCGGGAAGTTCCACTTGAACACCGTGCCGTCGGCCGACTGCGAAAGGCCGTAGCCCATGGTTTCGATGGAAACCCCATCGACAATCGCACGGTCGGATACCGCGAACGTGATGCCGGTGGATTGCGTGTCGAAGCCGGATGCGCCGCCACGTGCTCCTTTCAGGCGCTCGTAGCACTCGACGCCGCGGTCGGTGGCGTAAGCGGTCTCGCACTCTTCGTACACGATCTTCACGCCGTTGATGCCGCCATCGCGCTCATTGACGAGCTTCAGATAGTCTTGCTTACCGTCGGCCCATGGAATGCCCAATGGTGCGAACGACCCCGTGCGGTAGGTGAGCAGCGGAATGAACTGCTCCTCGGCCGCATACGCCGCGCCGGAGGCGCCGGCCATTGCAACCGTGACGGTGGCCGCCATGGCTGCTGCCAGTTTGTAAGTACGCTTCATCTCCAAGTCCTCCTGGTGTCTATGCACCGTTTGTATGGCGAGCCGGCTGAAAGTGCCGGCGCCGCGTTGGCAATGATCGACCCGCCTTAAGCCTGTTGGGCCCTAGTGCGGGAACGGCCAGATGCGCATTTTTTCCTTGCCGATGCTCCACAGGCGCGCCAGCCCGTGAGGCTCTACGATCAGAAAGAAGACGATCAGCGCGCCGAACACCATGTGTTCGATGTGCGACGCGGTGTCGACGGCCAGCGACAAGCCCAGCATGTGCGGAATGTTGGTGAGCAGAACCGGCAGCAACACCATGAAGGCGGCCCCGAAGAAGCTGCCCACTATGGACCCCAGACCACCGATGATCACGATGAACAGCAGCTGTAGCGAGCGGTTCAGGTCGAAGGCCAGCGGCTCCCACGAGCCCAGATGGATATATGCCCACAAGGCGCCGGCCACACCGATGATGAACGAGCTGACGGCAAAGGCGGTGAGCTTGGCGTACACCGGGCGGATGCCGATGACGGCAGCGGCCACGTCCATGTCGCGGATCGCCATCCA
>CAZPYF010000133.1:0-6930 GCA_964590015.1 uncultured Burkholderiaceae bacterium | reverse complement strand
ACGGATTGGCTCTTTCTGAAAAGTTATAGGTAGTTGATATTTATCAAGCGAACCGGCGAAAAATTGTCAGTGTACGATAATCGAAACTACGGCTCATTGCTAGTGGCGCGCTACGGGCGGCGCCTACGGCAATAACACGACGCCCCGAATCACGAAACTGTCAGAAGGACAATAATGACCCTTGCTTCCGCTACACCGCAGCCCCGCTTCGAAGGCACCGAGCGTTACGTTGCCACCGACGATTTAAAACTGGCCGTAAACGCTGCCTTGAGCCTGCAACGCCCCCTGCTGATCAAAGGCGAACCCGGCACCGGCAAGACCATGCTTGCCGAGGAGGTCGCCGAGGCACTGGGGCGCCCGCTGCTGCAATGGCATATCAAGTCGACCACGAAGGCCCACCAGGGCCTCTACGAATACGATGCCGTTTCCCGCCTGCGCGATTCGCAGCTCGGCGACGAAAAGGTACGCGATATCCGCAACTACATCGTTCAGGGTGTATTGTGGCAGGCATTCGAATCCGAGGCGCCGGTAGTGGTGCTGATTGACGAAATCGACAAGGCCGATATCGAGTTTCCGAACGATTTGTTGCGCGAGCTCGATCGCATGGAATTTCATGTGTACGAAACCCGCGAGACGATCAAGGCGCGCCATCGCCCGCTCATCATCATTACATCGAACAACGAAAAAGACCTGCCCGATGCCTTTCTACGGCGCTGCTTCTTCCACTACATCGCCTTCCCCGATCGTGACACGCTCAAGGCCATTGTCGACGTGCATTTCCCGGGTATCCGGGAAGACGTCGTTCGCTCGGCGCTCGAGACCTTCTTCACGCTGCGCGACGTGCCGGGCCTGAAGAAAAAGCCATCAACCTCCGAGTTTCTGGATTGGCTGCAGCTTCTCGTTAGCGAGTCGGTACCCGCAGATCAGATTGGTGGCGCTGAAGGCGACTTGCCCCAGCTGGCCGGCGCGTTGCTCAAGAACGAACAAGACCTCACCCTGCTTGAGCGGCTGGGCGCCATGGCGCGCGCCTCGCGTCGGTACTGATCATTCGAACTTCTGTGAGGCGCCATCGTGCTGCTTGATTTTTTCTACCACCTGCGTCGTAGCGGCTTGCCCGTATCGGTACAGGAATACCTCACCCTGCTGGAAACGCTCCGTACCGACATCATGCAACCGTCGGTCGACGACTTCTACCATGCGGCGCGCATGACCCTCGTGAAGGACGAAAGCCTGTTCGACCGCTACGACCGGGCCTTTGCAGCCTTCTACGGAAAAGTCGCCGCCATGTACCCGCCGGGCAAAGAGATTCCGCTCGAATGGCTCGTGAAGGAGTTCCAGAAAAAGCTCAGCCCTGAAGAGAAGGCCGCGCTCGAAAAGCACGGTTGGGACAAGCTCATGGAGATGTTTCGCGAGCGTCTGGAAGAACAAAAAGGCCGGCACGCCGGCGGCAACAAGTGGATCGGCACCGGCGGCAGCTCGCCGTTCGGGCATGGCGGTTACCACCCGGAAGGCATCCGGGTCGGGGGCCCATCGGCCGGCAACCGAACTGGCGTGAAGGTGTGGGAACGCCGTGAGTTCCGCGACTATGACGATCAACAAGAGCTGGGCACCCGCAACTTCAAGGTGGCGTTGCGGCGCCTGCGTCGCTTCGCGCGGGAAGGCGCGCAGTCGGAACTCGACCTCGATGACACCATTGCCAGCACAGCCCGCAATGCAGGCATGCTCGACATCCGCATGGTTCCTGAGCGTCATAACGCGGTCAAGGTGGTGATGTTGCTGGATGTCGGCGGCAGCATGGACGACCATATCGCCCGTGTCGAAGAGCTCTTTTCCGCAGCGCGCAGCGAATTCCGCAACCTGGAAGTCTTCTATTTCCACAACTGCCCCTACGAGAATCTCTGGCGCAGCAATGCGCGCCGCCAGACCGAGCGCTTCGATACATGGGACGTTCTGCGGCGCTATAACGAAGACTGGCGCCTGATCCTGGTGGGCGACGCAACGATGAGCCCGTATGAGATTCTGCAGCCGGGCGGCTCGGTGGAGCACCACAACAAGGAAACAGGCGCTACCTGGATGCAGCGGCTGCTGCAGGCGTGGCCGAAGGCGGTCTGGCTGAACCCCGAGCCGCAAGCCTACTGGCAATATCGGCAATCAATCGCGATCTTGCGCGATATCATGCACGACAGAATGTTCCCGATCACCGTCGACGGGTTGGAGCGCGCCATGAGGATGCTTTCCAAGTAAGCTCGCAACGCTAGGCCGTCATCCGCGTCGGTGCATTTGCCCAATATCAGAAGGAAGACATGAGCACGCATACAGAGATCGATTCCGAACCGGCGAGCCGCCGCCTCTTGCACCGCTTGCTGCCTTGCCTAACCGTGGCGCTGGCCACTGCGGCTTTCATGCCGCTTGCAGCAAGCGGGGCTGCGTCATCAGCTGCCGCGCCGGTGTCTGAGGCGGCCGCCGACCCGCTGCAGCCCGCTACCCTTCCGCCCGGCGTCGAAAAAGCGTCGAGCGTTGAGGGCGTGACCGAATACCGGCTCGAGAATGGCCTTCGCGTTGTCCTAGCTCCCGACCCGTCCAAAGCCAGCACCACGGTCAACATGACGTACCTCGTGGGTTCACGCCACGAAAATTACGGCCAGACCGGCATGGCTCACCTGCTGGAGCACATGCTGTTTCGCGGCACGCCCAGCCTGCGCAACGCATTGGGCGAATTCTCGCGGCGGGGCTTGGCCGCCAATGGCACAACCAATGCCGACCGCACGAACTACTACGCCACCTTTGCGAGCGACGCCGACACTCTGGCGTGGTACCTGCGCTGGCAGGCCGACGTCATGGTGAACGCGCTGATCGACGCCGACGATCTCGAAGCCGAGATGCCCGTCGTGCGCAACGAAATGGAGCGCGGCGAAAACAATCCATTCCAGGTCTTGTTGCAGCAGATGCAGGCCACGGCATTCCGCTGGCATAACTACGGCAAAAGCACCATTGGCGCCCGGTCGGATGTCGAGAACGTGGATATCGGCCAGTTGAAGGCCTTCTATCGCGAGTGGTACCAGCCCGACAACGCCGTGCTGCTGGTCTCGGGCAAGTTCGATGTGGCCGATACGCTCGCCGTCATTGCCGAGGCGTTTAACGCCATACCCCGCCCAGACCGCGAGCTGCCGCCCGAGTACACGATCGAGCCGGTTCAAGACGGTGAAAGAAACGTTACCCTGCGCCGCCAGGGGGGCACACCGCTCATCGCCGCGCTGTACCGCGCACCCTCCACCGCTGACCCCGATTTCACGGCACTGGAGCTGGGCGTCGACATGCTGTCCGACACCCCCTCCGGCCGGCTTTATCACCGTCTGGTGCGCGAGAATCTCGCTGCCGAAACCTTCGGCTTCAGTGCCACCATGCGACATCCTGGCTATGTGTTCTTCGGCGGTGTTCTCGAACCCGGCATGGAGCAAGACAAAGCCATGGCCGCGCTCACCGACACGCTCGAGAGTCTCGCAAAGGAACCTCTAGACAAAGCCGATCTCGAGCGCTCCCGCAACAAGTGGCTGACGGCCTGGCAACGCAGCTATGCCAACCCTGCCAGCCTGGCCACATCGCTGTCTGAGGCCGCAGCTGAAGGCGACTGGCGCCTGTTCTTCCTGCGTCGCGACCGGGTCGAAGCGGCCACGCTGGAAGACGTGCAGCGCGTAACGTCGGCATGGTTGACCTCCAGCAATCGCACCTCGGGCCGTTATGTTCCCACCGAGAACCCCGAACGCGCTCCGGCGGCGGCTGAGCTCGATGTCGACGCGTTGGTGGCCGACTACAAGGGCCGCGACGAGGTGGCCGCTGTCGACGCCTTCGATGCCACGCCGGCCAATATCGACGCCGCGACCTTGCGTGACACCGTCGATCTGGCCAATGGTGAGCTGCGCTTGGCGCTGTTACCCAAGCCCACTCGAGGCGACCGTGTCGAGGCCCGCATGGTGATGCGTTTCGCAGACGTCGACGCCATGAAGGGCAAACGCGATATCTCGGAAGCGGTAGCCGAGTTGCTGCACCACGGCACGCACACGATGAGCCGTCAGGAGATTCAAGATCGCTACAACGCCCTGCGCGCGTCGGTCAGCGTGAGCGGCGGCGGCAACACGGTCGTGGTCACGATGTCGACCGTGAAGGAACACTTGCCCGACTTGATCGATACGGTGTTGCATGTCTTACGCGACGCCAGCTTCCCCCAAGATGCTCTCGAGGAGTACCGCAAGCAGATGAACACGGCGATCGCCGACGCAGAATCGCAGCCGGGCGCCCTCGCCTCACGGGCGCTTGCACGCCACGACAACCCGTGGCCGGCCGATGACGTCCGTTACACGCCGACCTTCGAGGAGTGGCGGGCCGGCATACAAGGGCTCAAGCAGGAAGCCTTGGTGGCGTTCCACGAACAGTTCTACGGAGCGGGCTTGATCGAGTTCTCGGCAGTCGGTGCATTTGAACCGGCTTCGGTACGCCAGTCGCTGGAAGAAGGCCTGAAGGGCTGGAAGCAGGCGCCGGCCTATACCCGCATTCCCGACCCGTATCGTCCTGTTCCGCCCGAGAAGTTCCAGATCGACACGCCCGACAAGGCCAACGCCGTGTTGCTGTCGGCTCTGCCGCTAAACCTGCAGGACGAAGACCCGCGCTATCCTGCCCTGGTGTTGGCCAATTACCTGCTGGGCGGCTCGGAGACCTCGCGCCTCTGGACCCGCGTACGGGTGGAAGAAGGCTTGTCGTACTCGGTGTACAGCAACGTCAGCGTTTCCTCGTATGAGCCAAGTGGCAGCTGGTCGGTCTACGCCATTCATGCGCCGGAAAACAGCCGCAAGCTCGAACGCATCATTGCCGAGGAATTCAAGAAGGTACTTGAGCACGGATTCACCGAAGAAGAAGTCGGGGAAGGCATTCGGTCGCTGCTGAACTACCGCAAGCTGGGGCGTACCAACGACGGTGCGCTGGCCGGCGCCTGGCTGCGTTACCTGAACCTTGATCGCACCTTCGAGTGGGCCGCAGAGCAAGACGAGAAGATCGCCGCACTCACGGCTTCGGAAGTGAACAGTGTGTTGCGTGAACTGCTCAAGCCTGGCTTGTTCAGCACCGCGATTGCGGCTGACCATGCCCGGCAAAAGGAAGCCCGCAAGAAGGCGGCGGAATGAACAACACCCCGATGCCCGCTTGAGATTCGGGCATCGGGGTGCTTGAGCCGGCACGCTAGGCGCGCCGGAATGGCCTGACGCGGCTCAGGAGAAGAAGTTCTTCACCCGGTCGCGCCACGACTGACTATTCGGCGAATGCTTTTCGCCGCCCTGCTGCAACGACAGCTCAAACTGCCGCAGGATCTTCTTCTGATCTTCGGTCAGACGCACTGGCGTCTCAACTGATACGTGGCAATACAGATCGCCCGGATAGCTGGAACGCAGGCCGCGTATGCCCTTGCCCCGTAACCGGAACGTCTTGCCGGTTTGTGTGCCATCGGGAATCGTGATGGCACCACGGCCGGTGAGCGTGGGCACTTCAAGCTCGCCGCCCAAGGCCGCCGTGGTGAACGGGATGGTGAGCTCGCAATGCAGGTCGTCGCCTTCCCGCTGGAAGATGCCATGCGGCTTTAAGTGAATCTCGACATAGAGGTCGCCGGGGGGGCCGCCATTCACGCCGGGTTCGCCGTTGCCGGCTGAACGAATGCGCATGCCGTCGTCGATACCGGCCGGAATCTTGACCTGCAGGGTCTTGTTGCGGCGGATGCGGCCTACACCGTCACATGCCGTACACGGATCGGTGATTTCCTTGCCCGTGCCATGGCACGTGGGGCAGTTCTGCTGAACGCTGAAGAATCCTTGCTGCATGCGCACCACGCCCGCGCCATCGCACGTGTGGCAGGTTCGCGGATGCGTGCCGGGCTTTGCACCGCTGCCCGTGCAGATATCGCAGGTTTCCCAACTGGGGACACGAATTTCGGTATCGAAACCGTTGGCCGCCTGCTCAAGCGTGATGTCGAGCGTGTATTTGAGGTCGGCGCCCCGGTACACTTGCGGGCCGCCGCCACGACGGCCGGCCGCACCGAATATTTCGCCGAAAATATCGCCAAAGGCATCCGCGAACCCAGGGCCGCCACCCATGCCGCCGCCGACGCCGGCATTCGGGTCGACCCCCGCATGGCCAAAGCGGTCGTAAGCTGCCCGCTTCTGCTCGTCGGACAGCATCTCGTAAGCCTCTTTGGCTTCCTTGAATTTTTCTTCCGCTTCCTTGCTGTCAGGATTGCGGTCGGGGTGGTACTTCATAGCCAACTTCCGATAAGCCTTTTTGAGCTCATCGTCGGAGGCGTTCTTGGCTACCCCCAGTATCTCGTAGTAATCGCGTTTTGCCATTTGAATTGCTTTCGTCTTTGACGTGCTCCGGGTGAACGAGAACGCCCGATTTCCAGCTTTAAGGGCCGGAAACCGGGCTACGAGGCGCTACGCGCAGACGTTACTGCTCGCGCTTGACTTCTTTGAAGTCGGCGTCTACCACGTCGTCGTCAGCCGGTCGGGCCGATGCTTCCGCGTCTTGTGCACCGGCTTGTGCCTGCATGTCTGCGTACATCTTTTCGCCCAGCTTCTGTGAGGCGGTGCTCAAGGCTTCGACCTTGGCATCGATCTCTTCCTTGGTGCCGGACTGCAGAACATCTTCCAGCTCCTTCAGGGCGGCCTCGATGGATTCCTTCTCAGAGGCTTCCAGCTTCTCGCCATAGTCGGCCAGCGACTTGCGGGTGGCGTGAACCAGCGCATCGGCCTGGTTACGCGCCTGGGCCAGTTCGGCAACGCGGCGGTCTTCTTCAGCGTTGACCTCGGCGTCTTTCACCATGCGTTCGATCTCTTCTTCGCTCAAGCCGGAGTTCGCCTTGATGGTGATCTTGTTTTCCTTGCCCGTGCCCTT
>CAZPYF010000132.1:2841-6966 GCA_964590015.1 uncultured Burkholderiaceae bacterium | reverse complement strand
AGTGAAGAAGAAAAGCAACAACTCGAAATGTTGGCAGCGATGCTGTTCGACCAGTATGTGGGGGAAATGGAAAGCCAAGGGCTGGTGCAGCGTGAAGGTGATCAAGCCAGCATCACGATCGTGTATGGCAACGACGCGGTCGACGTGAATGGCGAAACGATGAGTGTGGATGAATTCCTGTTGCTCTTCGCCGGCTTCCTCATGTAGGGCGTGTCCGACTCGCCACATACATTTCCGATTTGCCACAAAGTTAGGGAATACTTGACTAGTTGTTTCTCGCCGGGGCGGTCAAAATCCGTAGACCGTCAACGGCGCACAGAGAAACAACATGAGTCAACATCAATCGGCGCACGGCGCCAGCCGTTCGGGCTGGTGGTCGCGCAGTAGCCTGGCCACCAAGCTGTTCATCGTTACAACGATCGCAACCGTTGTGGTTATGGCCGTCATCACCATCATCATGGGGTGGCAGAATCAGCAGGTCGCCCGTCAGACCGTCCACCGCGAAATGGCGGCCACACTCGAAGGCGTTGACCGCTCATTGCAACTGGCGTATTCCACTGCCAGCGAGCGCGCGGCGCAGCTTATTCCCGTGCTCGAGCGCGAACTTGGGGGTCGCCCCGTGCCGGATGGCAGCGCCGATGATGCCGGTATACCGCTGTTGATCGTGTACGACACCATCATCAATGGCGACATCGGCCATCTGCTGCGCATGAACGAGAACACGGGTGCTGACCCCGCCGTCATCGTCAAGGCGCCGCAAGGCTGGGTTCGGGTGGCCACGTTGCTGCGCGATGCGCAGGGCGAAGTCCGGCTGAACAGCGTTGTTGAGCCGGGAGACCTGTTGGCACGTACGCTTGACTCGGGCCAACCCTATGGCGGTCTTGTGCAGCGCGGTGAGCGCTGGTATGCCATGAGCATCTTGCCTCTCGCTAACGACGCGGGCGAAGTCTACGCCGGGTTCTCGGTGCGGGTCGATGTGCATGACCAAGTCACCAACGTACTTCAGATGGTGTCCGATACGCAGGTGGCTGAATTTGGTGCGCTGGGGCTGTTGGGCGCCGACAGTGCAGGGCGCCCGCTACTCATGGCCCACGGCGCCGGTGCAACACTGGGCGAAGGCGCCGCCGAGGCGGCGGGCATGCTCGCGCCACAATTCGAAGGCTCAAACGGCTTTGCAGAAATTCAAGGGCCCGATGGCGAGGCCTATCTGGCCTCTTGGCAGAAGGTCGATAACTGGGGCTGGACCTTGTACGGAGTAGGGCGCAAGGCTGACTTCATGGCGCAAAGCCTGCAAGCCCTCATCATGCAGACGGCCATGATGATCGTGGGTACTTTACTTATTTCGCTTGTGGTGGGATGGCTGGCCGCCCGCACGCTGCGGCCGGTGCGCGACATCATCGAACGCCTCGAGCGCTTGGGCAAGGGCGATCTCACAGGCCGGTTCCCTCCCGTGCCTCCGCGCAGTCGTAACGAGGTACATACTCTTTACGAATATCTGCGCCGCACGCAAAACAACTTGCAGCGCACGATCGGCACAGTGCGCTCAAGCGTTGAAGAGATCCGGCTCGGTGCCAACGAGATTGCGGCCGGCAATACCGATCTATCGAGTCGTACCGAACAACAGGCGGCTGCGCTACAGGAAACGGCAGCCAGCATGGAAGAGCTGGCGGCCGTAGTGCGGCAGAATTCCGATAACGCCCGTCAGGCCAACGAGCTGGCCGCTACGGCTTCGGTGGTCGCCGAGCGCGGCGGCAAGGCCGTCGACGGCGTCGTGGAAAGCATGGGCCGCATCTCGGCCGGCTCGAGCAAGATCGGCGAGATCGTCGGCGTCATCGACGGCATTGCATTCCAGACCAATATTCTGGCGTTGAATGCAGCAGTGGAAGCGGCGCGGGCGGGCGAGCAGGGCAAGGGCTGTGCCGGCGTGGCGGGCGAGGTACGGTCGCTCGCACAACGCAGCGCGCAGGCCGCCAAGGAAATCAAGACGCTCATCGATGCATCCCTCGCCGAAGTTCACGCCGGCGAACATCAGGTGCAGTCAACGGGCGGAACCATGAAGGAACTGCTCGCGTCGGTGAGCCGGGTCACGCAGATCATGCAAGATATCGCCCATGCGTCCGACGAACAGTCTGGAGGCATCGACCAGGTCAATACCGCTGTTATGGAAATGGATTCCGTCACGCAGCAAAACGCTGCGCTGGTGGAAGAGGCTGCGTCGGCAGCCGAGTCGCTGCGCGAGCAGGCACGCAGGCTGGCGGAAGCCGTGGCCGTGTTTGCGTTGCCGGAGGGTTCGGGCAATACGGTGATCGACATCACTCAGCGGCAGGCGTACGGTTCCGATGCCATGCAGGCGCAGGCGTTGGGTGATGCTTCGCGGCATGCCGCGTTGGGCGGTACCGATCCGCAGGCGCTGCGTTTGGCGTGACGTTGTAAGAGGCGAAGCGACGGGCTGGGCGTCACGCACCCTACGGCGCGACGCCTCTCGTGCCTCAGGCCTCCTGCAGCCGCTGGCGGCGGCGCAGGCCCGCCAAGCCCGCCAGCATGACCAACACAATGCTCACGAGCGGCAGTATCAGCTGATTCACCGTATCCCAGCCGCCTGTATTGAGCAGGTGGCCCGAGCTGAATGAAGCAACCGCAACGGTGCCGAACACCAGAAAATCGTTCAGACCCTGCACTTTGCTGCGCTCTTCAGGGCGATAGCACTCGGTAAGAAGCGAGGTCGCGCCAATGAAGCCGAAGTTCCAGCCCACCCCCAGCACGACCAGCCCGCCCCAGAAGTGAAGCAATTCCAGCCCGGCAAGGTTTAGCATGCCGGCCAAAGCGATGAGCATGAGCCCAACGGCCGTGACGCTGATCTTGCCAAATCGGGCAATGAGATGACCCGTGAAGAAGCTAGGGCCGAACATGGCCAGCACATGCCATTGGATACCAAGGGCGGCTTCACCGATCGTATGCCCGCAGGCCACCATGGCCATGGGTGCCGCCGTCATGATGAATGACATCAGCCCGTATGACACGACCCCGGCTACCACGGCCACGATAAAAACCGGTGTGCGGGCGATAGCGATTAGCGGCCGGCCCGTGTTTTTGGCCGCAGCGGGCGCGTCGCGCGGCGTACGCAGCATTGCGAGTACCGGCAGCGCCAGAAGCGCGAGGCCGGCTTGGCCAAGGAAGCTGCCGGCAAAGGGAACGGCTCCCAGGCTGTCGCGTGTCCAGATCACGACTTGCGGGCCAATGATGGCCGCCGCCAGGCCGCCGATCATCACGCGGGAAATGGCGATCGATCGCATGCTTTCCGGCACGGCATCGGCGGCTGCAAATCGATAACTTTGCACGCAGGCGCCGTAGTAGCCGGCTAGTGCGGTACCGACGCAGAACGTCAGGAAGTCGGCGCGCATGATGCCCAACGTGGCAATGAGGCCGGCCAGAATGGCAAGCACGGCGGCGAACAGATAGCCGTTGCGCCGGCCTATCCGACGCATCAACCAGGCCGCTGGAAGCGTGGAGAGCGCG
Source organism: uncultured Burkholderiaceae bacterium (assembly GCA_964590015.1). GTDB lineage: Bacteria > Pseudomonadota > Gammaproteobacteria > Burkholderiales > Burkholderiaceae_B > Yanghanlia. Next base: position 3,450 of record CAZPYF010000132.1, on the reverse strand, counting down.
AGCCCCAGGTTGTAGAGGCTCACCGGCAGTGTGGCTAGCGTTGGGTCATCGGCCAGCATCTGCCCGACAATGCCGCCCAAAGAGATGATGATGGGCGCTGATGCGCCACCCAGCGCCTGGGCAGCCATCAGAACGCCAATGTTACGGCTCGGGGGCATGGTGCTTGAGTCGGCGGCGCTTGTGGCCGTGGGCTGCGGAAGCGAAGAAGTGGGCTGTGTCACGGGTCGGAGAAACGAAGACGCTTGATAGTCTTTCCCCGGGGCGCCCGTGGAAAGGCGGGTAAGGGCGCCGCACGTTCCGGCCATGCCCTTATTTCTTTCGGAAATAATTATATGCCCAGATGAGTATAAGCGAGCTCATATGTGCCGCCCGCTCTCGCGCACGCGCCCGCTCTTTCCCGCCCGCGCCGACGCTCGCATCCGCTCCCTTGTGCCCGCATCTCATGCCCGCACCGAGGCCCGCGCACGTCGCGCGCTACACCCTTCGTCTACCGCGACCGGCCTTCCGACCCTCGCGACAGACCTCGCTGAACCGCTCAGTAATGACGATTCACGACGTCTTGAAAGGCTTCCTCGGCCGACTTGCCGGCGCGCATCAGTGCACTGATTT
>CAZPYF010000132.1:0-2741 GCA_964590015.1 uncultured Burkholderiaceae bacterium | reverse complement strand
ACGTCTTGAAAGGCTTCCTCGGCCGACTTGCCGGCGCGCATCAGTGCACTGATTTCACCGGCATGCTGCGAGATGTCTTCCGGCAACGCATCGCGGTTCGCACGGTAGTACGCATACTTGTCTTGTTCGACGGTGTCGATGACAGCAACCGGCGAGGCAGCAGCCCTGCGGCGCGGGCTAGCTGCGCTGGAACCACCGCCTGCCGCGCGCACTGCGGTGCCACGTGCGCCGCGCTTGCCGGCAACGGCGCTGCGTAGATCGTCGAGTGTATAGACCGGAGAGAGGGTATCGGCGACATTACCCGATTCATTCAGGCGAAGCAGCAAGTGCTTGCCGTCGAAACCCATCTTGCGATCGGTGCGGCCAATAACCTGGTAAATGGGGCGTTTGCTGTGGCCGGGAAGTTCGAACTGCACGCGGTCTCCGTAGGATTCCATGCGCTCGGCCACTTCTTTCAGGTAGTCACCTGCCAGTGATTCAAGTGTGCCGTTCCAACGTTTCGTACGGGAAGTGCTCAAAATAAAAAATCCAGACAATTTTCAAAGGCCATAAATTGTACGCGCACAGCCCCTGCGGAATCAAAATATTTCTGCGGCAATGTTATTCTTTACCGTTATACGTGGAGCCTGAAAATGCAAGGTTGGAAACGCAGAGTCGTGTATGTGTCTCTGTATGAAGGCATCGCCATCGCCCTTACCGGAACCGTACTGGCACTGCTCGATTACGGCCTCTTCGAATCGATGGTGGCGTCGGTAGGCGCATCCGGCCTCGCAGTAACCTGGAATCTGATCTTCAACGCCATGTTTGAAGCGTGGGAGCGGCGCCAGACCGTGAAGGGTCGAAGCATTCGTCGCCGTATCGCTCACGCCATAGGTTTCGAAGGGGGGCTCATCATTTCCATGGTGCCGTTCTTTGCATGGTGGCTGGAAGTTAGCCTCTGGGAAGCCTTTGTCATGGACCTGGGCTTCATCATCTTCTTCCTGATCTACACCTTTATTTTCTCGTGGTGCTTCGACAAGGTCTTCGGCCTGCCGGCGTCTGCGATGCCGGCTGCGCCGGAAGCCGTTCGCGTGTGAGATCAGTAACGGTACTGGCTGCGCTCCGCGTAATGCATGTCCTTGCGGGCTTGCCGTAGCCGGTCATCGAGGTCGCGAAGCTCGCGGCGAATGCGCCGGCGTTTATCTTCATCTTTTTCCCGATCGAGCTCACGTTCCTTGCTTTGAATATTGTTGTTCAGAGTATTGATGCGTTGCTCGGCCTGATAAACGCGATAGGCCGGGCGGTAGGCCTGCAGGAAGGGGCCTTCCAGTTCAACTGGGCAGGCGTTGCGATAGCTACGCCCGGCGCGCCCCATACGGGCACCGTTGTCGGGCGTGCAGTATTGAGTGACACCTTTCGAATGGCCTCGATAGTAGTCGGCGTCGACCGGTACCACACCCACCTTCGCGCACGCTTCGTAATGGTCGCCAAGGTAGCTGCGGGGCTCGCCGTTACGGCCATCGCGTACGCCGCGTTCATACCAATCGGCCGTAAGGCATTCTTCTTCGGTCATGCTGGCGCAGCCGGCAACTAGCAGGGCGGTTGCCAGCATGCCGAAGCGGGCGCAGCGTTCGAACCAATGGGGCACAAGCGTCTCCGAATAAGCAAGGTACGGTGGCGCGATTGTGCTACATATCTTTTGCTTGGGAAATACTCAGTTACGCGGATGTATACCGGCCGCAACGGCCGGCGCACCGAATGGGTTGCTCTAAGCTGCCGGCGGCTGGCCCAGCACACTGGCGCGGTCGACGGTGATGGTTTCCACATACTCCAGCATGCGGGTGTCGAACAGCTTGATGAAGGCCCCAAGCGGATTCGCGTCGGGGTAAGCCCAGCCGGGAAGATTCGCGGCCATGGCGCTGGCCTGTAGCAGCTCGTCTTCAGTGACCCAGAGCTCGTACTTCTTAAGCAGATCACGCACATCGTCGGGCGTACGTACCGCTTCAAGGGTGAGGTCGGATTTGAGACGGTACACAAACACGCGCGGCGTGCCCGTACGATTGCGTAAGGCCTGATTCTGTGCGAGTTCCGGTGTGGCCGCGAGCCAGAACGCATGACGCCCCGTTACCGAGACCTCATCGGCGCCGCTACGATCGGTGCCATGGTAAAGAAGCGTGCCCGCGGGCATATTGATTTCTGGCATGGTGGAGTTCCCCGTTATTTGGTTGTAGATTTTGGGCCGACCATTTTGTCCGAAATTTCGCGCGTCGTCATCTGGTCGCCAGCGCGCTGATGCACTAAAACGAAACCCGCCGAAGCGGGTTTGTAGCGGAAAGGGCGACTCTATTGCGTTGGTGGCGGTGGGCTGTCAACGCTTGGCGGCACGTTCACAATTATCGTGGGCGCCTGAGCGCTTTGCGTCTGTTTCGGGATGGCGTCAGCCAAATCGCCCTTCGTAGGAATGTGCTCAAGCGTCGTCTCAATTCTCGTGAGTCGATCGGTTGCGCCTTGGACGGCGGATTCGAGAGCTTTGATGCGATCGTCCATATCGTCATTATCGCCGCCGCCACCATTCGAGCGCAAGCTCGTTGGAGCGGAGGCCATATCCCTCAATGTCGGGGGGCACTTTATGGGGACCCCTCGGGGACAGCCAAGTCTCTGACAACAAAAACCCCCGCAACCAAAGGCTTACGGGGGTTTCAAGTATTCAGGTTGGTGCCGCTTGCCGGATTCGAACTGGCGACCTTTTCATTACGAATGAA
>CAZPYF010000131.1:0-6979 GCA_964590015.1 uncultured Burkholderiaceae bacterium | reverse complement strand
ACCTGGTGGGCGACCGCCCCGAACGTTTCATCATTTTCTGCGACGACCTGTCGTTCGAAGAAGGCGAAGCCAGCTACAAGGAACTGAAATCGGTGCTCGACGGCTCGGTAAGCGCAGCCGGCGACAACGTGCTCATCTACGCCACCTCGAACCGCCGCCATCTGATGCCGGAGTACATGAGCGAGAACCTCACGGCCAAGCACCAATCCGACGGGGAAATCCATCCTGGCGAAACGGTGGAAGAAAAGATCTCGCTGTCTGAGCGTTTCGGTCTGTGGCTGTCGTTCTATCCGTTCAAGCAAGACGATTACCTCGACATCGTGCACCATTGGCTACGCGAGCACGGCTGTGCACCCGAAATCATCGAGGCATCGCGCACCGAGGCCCTGCAATGGGCGCTCGAGCGCGGTTCGCGTTCCGGGCGGGTGGCGCGACAGTTCGCACGCGACTGGGCGGCCCGCCATGTCTAAGCCCTTTCTTGATGTGGCGGCGGGTATCATCATGCGCCCCGACGGCCAGATTCTTCTGGGGCAACGGCCGTTCGACAAGCAATGGCCAGGGTGGTGGGAATTGCCGGGCGGCAAGATCGAAGCGGGTGAAACGGTGCTGGAAGCGCTCGCGCGCGAACTCAAGGAAGAGCTCGACATTGAAGTCACCGAGGCGGCGCCCTGGGTCACTTACGTGCACGAATACCCCAAGACCCTGGTACGGCTGTCGTTCTGTAAAGTCACCGCCTGGAACGGCGAGCCCCGTGGTATGGAGAACCAGGCCATAGCGTGGGTCGACCCCCACGGGCCCTTGCAGGTCGGGCCTGTGCTGCCGGCCACCGAACCGCCACTACACTGGCTGACCTTCCCCGACCGTTATCTCATCAGCCACATCGGTTCGGCCGACGCCCTCGACGCCTGGCTGCAGCGGCTCGACACGGCGTTGAAGAATGGCGTACGGCTGGTGCAGTTCCGAGAACCCGAGTGGGAAGCGCGGGCTCACCACGACGAAGCTGAACGCTCGAAACTCCACGCAGCCTTCCAGGCGGTATTGGAACGGTGCCGGGCTTCAGGTGCGCACTGCCTTGTGAATGGGGTTCATCAAGAATCGTGGTGGTCGCTGGCGGATGGCGTGCATCTGCGCAGCGCCGACGCATTGATACGCCGCGCCGTGCCACGCAAACCGGCGCTGGTGGCCGCATCGGTTCACAACGAAGAAGAGCTTGAAGCGGCGCGCGACCTGAACGTCGATTTCGTGGTGATTGGCCATGTGGTCGACACGCCTTCGCATCCCGGTTCGGAAGCGCTGGGATGGGAACGTTTTAGCCACCTGGCTCAAGCCGCGGGCCGACCGGCGTACGCCATCGGCGGTCAGAGCCTCAACACGCTGCGCACTGCGAAACAGCGTGGCGCGCACGGAATCGCCTTCATGCGCGCCGACGCGTAAGCCCGCAACAGCGCTACTCTGCCGAGTCGGCCGGCAACGTGGGCGCACCGCGTTGCTCAGGAACGCCCCCACCTAATGCAGCCATGAGCCGGGCGCTGGCGGTGAGCCGTTCGGCCAGCAGGTTCAGGGCGGCACGTTCGGTACTGAGCGCGGTGGTTTCGGTCTGCACCACACTCAGGTAGTCGATCAGCCCTGCCTCGTACTGATTCTGCGTGAGCCGCAGCGACTCACGGGCCGATTCCAGCGCGCGGCCCTGTGTGATTTGCTCCATGCCCATCACCCGCAGCTGCACCAATAAATCTTCGACCTCTTGCAACGCGGTCAGCACGGCCTGACGCCAGGTAATGGCCTGCACATCGAAGCTCGCGCGCGCCTGCTCCACCGCCGCGCTACGCGCTCCGCCATCAAAAAGCGTGAGAGCAAGGGCGGGCCCCAGCGCCCAATACCGTGCCGGCGCGGTGAGCCATTCCGCCCATTGGCCAGACCGGAAACCACCCTGTGCATTAAGCGTAAGCGATGGGAACCACGCCGCCTGCGCCACACCGATCTGCGCATTGGCTTCGGCCATTCTCTGTTCGGCCGCCACCAGATCCGGCCTGCCTTGCAAGAGGTGCGCGGGCAACCCCACCGGTATCGTCGGGATTCGCGGAATATCACCGTTCGGGGCCAGCGTAAATGCCGACGGCGGGCGACCGAGCAGCACCGCAATGGCGTGCTCGAGCTGCGCACGCTGGCGCTGTAAGGCCAGCATCTGGGTGCGGGCATTCTCGATCTGAGTGCGGGCCGCCGCCACATCGGCCTGCATGGCCACCCCCGCGTCATAACGGTTTTGCGTCATGTTCAGCGAGCGCTCATACGCCCGCACCGTCTGCTCCATGAGCTCGATCTCGGCATCGGTGACGCGCAGGCTGAAATAGGTCTGCGCGAGTGTGGACTGCATGCTGAGCCGAACATCGTCGATATCCGCTGCGCTCGCGGTCAGAGCCGCCTCGCCCGCCTCGACCGAGCGGCGCACGCGGCCCCAAAGATCAAGCTCCCAGCTCACCGAGCCCGACAACGTGTAGCTGTTGCTGGTGCCGCCCCCGAACGAACGGCTGCCGCCTTCGATACCCGTAGCGGTTCCCCCTCCACTGCCCGAACGCTCCACCGACGCATTGCTGCCCACGGTGGGAAAAAAGCCCGACCGGGCGGAACGCAACGCAGCCTGAGCCTGGCGATAGCGGGCCTCGGCCAGCTGCACGTCGAGGTTCCCTTCCTGGAAATCGGCCATCAATGCGTTCAGAGTGGCGTCGCCATAGAGCACCCACCAGTCGGTGCGCAACGGGGCGGCATCGGGCGCCACCTGCACCCAGCCCGCGTTCGCTTGCGGGTCGGCCGCCACAGCGGCCTGCCGGTATTGCGTGCCGACATCAATGGCCGGTCGCTGGTAATCGGGGCCGACAGCGCATCCGGCCAGCGTCAGTAAAGCGATCAGACCGGCGACGCCCAACGGTCGGCTTCCTGCTGCGCCCTTGTCATGAGCGACGCGCTTTATCCCAAGAAAAAAATGCATCAGTGGAAGACGTATTCTCATGGTTGATGAGTCGAGGCAACCGGGTTCATGTCGTTTCCGCCTTTCTTCTGCCGGCGTCTTGCTAAACGCCATCGCCAGCGGTCGAGGTAAAGGTACACCACCGGGGTCGTGTACAGCGTGAGGATCTGGCTGATCAACAGACCGCCGATGATCGTGATGCCCAGCGGCCGGCGCATTTCCACGCCGGCGCCGGTGGCCAGCACCAGCGGCAGCGCGCCCAGCATGGCCGCCAGGGTGGTCATCATGATGGGCCTGAACCGCACGAGGCATGCCTGGTAAATCGCCTCACGCGAGCTGAGCCCGTCGCGCCGCTCTACCAGCAATGCGAAGTCCACCATCATGATCGCATTCTTCTTCACGATACCGATCAGCAGAAACACACCGATCAGGGCGATCAGCGTGAACTGCTCGCCCAACATCATGAGCGCCAGCAACGCCCCGACGCCGGCCGAGGGCAGCGTGGACAAAATCGTGATGGGATGTATATAGCTTTCATACAGCATGCCCAACACCAGATACATGGTCACCAACGCCCCCAGAATGAGCCAGGGCTGCTGGCCCACGCTGTGCTGCAATGCGGCCGCTGAACCCAGGAATCCCGCCTGTATTTCGTGCGTGGGCATGCCGATACGCGCAACGGCCTCCTCGATGGCGGCCATGGCGTCATCCAGCGCAACATCCGGCGCCAGGCTGAACGAAATCGAGTCGGCCGCAAGCAGCCCCTGATGATTCACACTAAGCGGCGAGCTGCCCCGTTCGAGCCGTGTGAAGGCCGACAAGGGCACACGTTGCCCGTCTGCCGCGATCACCTGTACGAGGCGCAGTGATTCAGCGTCTTGCGCATAGCGCTCATCAATGCCCATCACGACGTGGTACTGGTTGAGCGTTCCGTAGATCACCGACACCTGGCGCTGGCTAAACGAGTTGTTCAGCGTGGCGGCGATCATGCTCATGTCGACCCCCAGCCGGGTGGCCGCATCGCGATCAATCACAAGCTCCACCTGCCGGCCCTTGTCTTCCACATCGGTTTCCACATCAACCAACTGTGGCAAGGCGGTCAGCGCCTGTTGCACACGGGGCATCCAGGTTTTCAGCATATCGAGGTCGCCGCTCATCAACGTGTAGTCGTATGAGCCGGCACTCTGCTGGCGCCCGCCCACGAAGATGTCTTGCTGCGGCACCAGGGTCAGCCGGGCGCCCGGCGTGCGCTGGAACTGCGGCCGCAGGCGGTTCACAACGTCCATAGCGCTCTCCGAGCGCTCATCCAGCGGTTTCAGCTCGATCATCAAAAAGCTGGAATTGCTTCCGCCGCGCCCGCCTGCATAAACGGTCACGCTCTGTATCGCCGGGTCTTTCAGAAGCTGCAGCCGGAAGGCCTCAAGCTTGGGCATCATGGCGTGGAACGACGTGCCCTGATCGACCCTGAAGAAGCCCATGAGCTGGCCGGTATCCTGCTGCGGAAAGAAGCCTTTGGGCACCACGGTGTAAAGATAAACATTCAGTCCGATGGTGCTCACCAGCACGAGCAACATGAATCGGCTGTGCGCCAGCGCCCAGTTCAGCGAACGCTTATAACCGGCCCAGAACCAGTCGCCCATGGCTCGCAAGCCACGCCGAAGCACCCCCTTTCGGGGTACCGTGCCGCCCAGTGCCGCCGCATCGCCCTGCGGTTCAGAATCACCGTTTTCGGATTTGGGCCCCACCCTTAGCAAATGGGCACACATCATGGGCGTGAGCGTCAGCGAAAGCAGCAGCGACACCATGATCGCCACCGACAGCGTTACGGCAAACTCGCGAAACAGCCGCCCGGGCAGTCCGCCCATGAACAGCATGGGAATGAACACGGCCACCAAAGAGAGGCTCATCGCCACTACGGTGAAGCCCACCTCACGCGCGCCGCGCAGGGCGGCCCTGACGGGCGGCACCCCCTTTTCGCGATAGCGGATGATGTTTTCGAGCACCACAATTGCATCGTCAACCACAAAGCCGGTAGCCACGATGAGCGCCATGAGCGAGATCGTGTTCAGGGTGTAGCCGAACAGCAGCATCAGGCTGAAGGTGGTAATGAGCGACGCGGGTACGGCAATGGCCGGAATCAACGCGGCCCGCACGTTACGCAGAAACATGAGCACCACCACGATTACCAGCACCACGGCAATCATCAGGGTGAGCTCCGCTTCATGCAGCGACGCACGGATGCTAGGAGTGCGATCTTGCGCGATCGACAGCGTGACATTGGCCGGCAGCATGGCTTCGAGCTGAGGCACTTGGCTTCGTATGCGGTCAACCGTTTCCAGGATATTGGCATCGGCCTGGCGCCGCACGATCAACAGTACTGCCCGCCGGTCGTTGTAGAAGCCGATGCTGTTGCGGTCTTCCACCGAATCCTCAACGGTGGCGACATCGCGCAACCGAACCGGGGCCCCATTGCGCCAGGCCACGATCAGCGGGGCGAACTGATCCGCTCGATTCATTTGCCCGCCCGTAGTCACCAGCCAGTTGTGGCGTTCGTTCTCCACCACCCCATTGGGGCGCAGCGTATTGGCCTCGTTCAGGGCGCGGCGCACTTCATCGAGCGCGATTCCAGCGGCGTATAGCGCCTGAGGATTCAGCGTGACGCGAACAGCGGGTAACGAGCTGCCGCCCACATCCACTTCGCCCACGCCCGGCACCTGGGCGAGCTTTTGCCCCACCAGCGTCGCCGCCAGGTCGTAAAGCTCGCCTTGCGTGGCCACCGGGGAAGTCAGGGCCAGCACCATGATCGGGGACGACGCCGGATTGACCTTGTGATAGGTCGGATTGCTGCGCAAGCCCGAAGGCAACATGGCGCGCGCGGCATTGATGGCGGCTTGAACATCGCGGGCGGCGCCGTCGATGTCGCGGCCCATGTCGAACATGAGCATGATTCGCGTAGAGCCCTCGGAACTTCGCGAACTCATCTCCGCCAGGCCGGCAATCGAGCCCAGCGACTGTTCCAACGGCGTCGCCACCGTCGACGCCATGGTTTCCGGGCTGGCGCCGGGCATGCTGGCCGACACCGTGATCATCGGGAAATCCATCTGCGGCAGCGGTGCCACCGGCAGCAGGAAATACGACAGCGCGCCCGTCAACAACATCGCCAGCGTGGCCAACGTCGTGGCCACGGGACGCATGATGAAGACGCCGAACCATCTCATGCGGCGCGCTCCGTTGCGGGTGCTACAGGGCGCCGCCGCCAGCGCCGGGCATGGCGATCAAAGAACAGGTAAATGACCGGTGTCGTGAACAGGGTAAGCACCTGGCTGCAGATCAGGCCCCCAACCATCACCAGGCCCAGCGGTTGGCGCAGTTCCGCGCCGGAACCGGTCGCGAACATCAGCGGCAAGGCGCTGAACAGGGCGGCCAGTGTGGTCATGAGAATAGGCCGGAAGCGCAGCAGTGCGGCCTCGTGAATGGCGGCCTGCGGGCTCAGCCCGCGTTCGCGTTCCGCATCGAGCGCGAAGTCGATCATCATGATCGCGTTCTTCTTCACGATACCGATCAGCAGAATGATGCCGATGACCCCGATCATGTCGAGCGCCGTTCCCGTCAATAACAATGCCGCCAGGGCGCCCACCGCCGCCGAGGGCAGGGTTGAAAGAATCGTGACCGGATGGATGTAGCTCTCGTACAGAATGCCCAGCACGATATACATGGTGACCACCGCCGCCAGGATGAGCCACAGGGTGCTGGAGAGCGAAGCCTGGAAGGCACGTGCGGCCCCCTGGAAACTCAGCTCCATGGAAAGCGGCATTCCAACTTCAGCTTGCACCTGCCGTATCGCCTCGACCGCATCCGACAGCGCCACGCCCGGCGCCGTATTGAACGAAATGGTCGTGGCCGGAAACTGGCCCAAGCGCTCGATCGACAGCAGCGTAGTGTCGTGCTCGATGCGGGCAAAGGCGCCCAGCGGAATGGGCACATCGCCGCTCCCTTGCACGTAGATATGCTCGA
>CAZPYF010000130.1:0-6991 GCA_964590015.1 uncultured Burkholderiaceae bacterium | reverse complement strand
GAACAGGCTTGCCACAGCAGCAAGTGAGACCGGACGATGCGGCAATGTTGAAGGCGTCGGGCGAGACATGATGCGGAACCTCGTAACTTCGGAGCGTTGCAGGCGAACCGCTCGTCGCGCGCCGACCGCTATACGTTACGGCCGATCAGGACTGCGATTGCATTCGTACCATATCATGAGTCTTTGCTGCCTGAACGCCCCGAACTTTTGGAACCCAAGCATGTACCTGCCTGCACACTTTGAAGAATCGAACGTTGACGTATTGCACGATCTTATTCGCCAGTTCTCTCTGGGTACGATGGTCACCCAGGGGCCGAATGGGCTCGATGCCAATCACATTCCATTCGAGCTGGACGCAGAACGAGGAGAAGCGGGCGTATTAAGCGGGCACGTGGCGCGCGCGAACCCGGTATGGAACGAGGTGGCAGACGGCGATGAGGTGTTGGTGATCTTCAAGGCGGGAGACGCCTATATCTCACCCAACTGGTATCCCTCCAAGCACATTACGCACCAACAGGTGCCTACCTGGAACTACCGGGTCGTGCATGCGCATGGGCGCATCAGTGTGCGCGATGATGAACGTTTCGTACGCGGCGTTGTGGCGCGATTGACTCGGCGGCACGAGGCCTCGCAGCCCGTTCCTTGGAAGATGACCGACAGCCCGAAGGCTCTTATTGACGGCATGCTCGCTGCCATTGTCGGTCTGGAAGTAGAGATCACGCGCCTGGTGGGTAAATCGAAGCTGAGCCAGAACAAGGAGGCGGCCGATATTCGCGGGGCGGGCGAGGCGCTTACGGCTTCGGGGCGCGATTTGATCGGTGACGCGATGCTCGGGCTTGTGCGCCCCGATAAATGACACGGCAACCATAACAAAGGAGACGAGCCAGAATGTACGGAGATCTACAAGATAAAGTCGTGCTGATCACGGGCGGTGCCAGCGGGCTAGGGTTGGCAGCGGCGCATGCCTTCCACCAGCAAGGTACCAAGGTGGTCATCATCGACTTGAACGAAGAGGCCGCGCATCGAACGGCCAGGGAGGTGGGGGCTCGAGCGCTAGGTATTAGTGCTGACGTGACGAACGAAGCCGATATTGCAGCGGCAGTAAAGGCGGCGGTTCAACGCTATGGCCGGCTCGATATCGTGATCAATTGTGCCGGTACGCCCGACTCGTTCAAACCCACGGTGGAACAAGATGTGGCTGCGTTTCGTCGGCTGGTCGACATTCACCTTACCGGCACGTATATCGTGAGCAAAACTGCTGCGGTGCACATGCTCGAACAACGAAGCGGCGCGATCCTGAATCTGAGCTCGGTGGCGGGTGTCGTCGGCCTGACCCCTCGAAACGCGTACAGCGCTTCCAAGGCCGGCATCGGCATGATGACACGTACGTTGGCGTGCGAATGGGCGGCCCGGGGCGTGCGCGTGAACGCCATCGCCCCGGGCTACACGATGACGCCGTTCGTGGAGCGCTTGCTGGAAGAAGGCAAGATCGACGGCGACAAAATCCGCAAGCGCACGCCGGTCGGGCGCTTCGGCACCCCGCAGAATATCGCAGACGCCATGCTGTTTCTGGCTTCGAACAAATCAGAGTTCATCACCGGTGTGACGCTACCCGTTGATGGCGGGTATTCGGCATGGGGCACTGCCGGCGATGCGTGCCCTGAGCTTAGCGATGCCTGATATTGCCGAAGAGGGCTGTACGACACTCCTTGGCAACTCGTAAACTTGCGACTTTCCCACCCAGAGAAGATGCCGTCATGGGCGTACCGCCGATCTCCATCATTCAGCCGGTCACACTGACTGGAACCCACGTCGAGCTGCAACCGCTTTCCATGAGCCATTATGACGGGCTCGTGGAAGCGGTGAAAGATGGGCAACTCTGGGAGCTCTGGTACACCAGCGTGCCGTCGCCCGAACACATGCGTGCCGAAATCGAGCGACGCCTTGGCTTGCAGGCGTCGGGCAGCATGCTTCCGTTCACGGTTGTTGACCGGCATAGCGGCCGGATCGTGGGCATGACTACCTACATGAATATTGACGCGTCGGGCCCGCGTGTCGAGATCGGGTCTACCTGGTATGCCAAGAGCGCGCAGCGTTCGCCGTTGAATACGGAGGCGAAGCTGTTGCTGCTGGGGCATGCGTTCGAGCGTCTGGAATGCCTGGCCGTGGAATTCCGCACCCATTTCATGAACCATCAGAGTCGCCGGGCCATTGAGCGGCTAGGGGCCCGGCTGGATGGCATTCTGCGCAGCCATCTGCGCATGCCGAACGGCACGTTACGCGATACTTGTGTTTACAGCATCATCGCACCCGAATGGCCGATGGTGCGTGCGCACCTGCGTGCCAAGCAGGGGGATGGCAGCCGGGAAACCGTCAGAGACTGATACGCACGACAAAGCTTAGAGAACAACAGCTGCGCCAGCGATGCCGCAGACAGCATCGCTGGCGAAGGCTGATCAGCCGAGCTTCTTCAGCAGCTCTTCGGCGGCGGGCTTGGATGACGCCGGATTCTGACCGGTGATCAGCAGCCCGTCGCTGACTACGTACGGCTGCCAGTCACCGCCTTTGCTGTAATTGCTGCCGTTCTTTTTCAGCATGTCTTCCACCAGGAACGGCACCACGGTGGTCAGGCCAACGGCCTCTTCCTCGGTATTGGTGAAACCGGTGACTGACTTGCCTTGCACCAGCGGTTTGCCATCGGCGGCCTTCACGTGGCGCAACACGCCAGGTGCGTGACATACGGCAGCGACCGGCTTGCCGGCGGCCAGCATGGCTTCGATTAGCGCGATCGATGTGGCGTCTTCCGCGAGGTCCCACAGCGGCCCGTGGCCGCCCGGATAGAACACTGCGTCGAAGTCGGAGGCCGAGACATCGCTCAGCTTCTGCGTACTGGCCAGTACGGTTTGAGCCGCCGGGTCATCCTTGAAACGGCGAGTGTCATCAGTTTGCGCCGATTCATCGTCGCTCTTCGGATCCAGCGGCGGCTTCCCGCCATGTGGCGAGGCCACCGTGATCTGCGCGCCGGCGTCCTTAAATACGTAGTAGGGCGCGACGAATTCCTCCAACCAGAAACCCGTCTTTTCGCCGGTGTTTCCCAGCTCATCGTGGGAAGTCAGAATCATAAGAATTTTCATGAAGCGCCTTCTTTGAATGGAGGGTCGGGGAAGCGAGCGATTTTGCCGGCGACGGCTCATCCGCTCGCGATGCGAACCACCAGCTTACCGGTGGCGAGCTGCCCCAGAAATTAACCCGAGTGCGCGCGCTTGCCCGGATTCTTCTTATGGTGAGTATGCGCGCCGCGCTCCTTGCTCACACGTTGGCCGCCACCTTGGTTGACAAAGGTCACGCCCTTGGGAGCGGCGGGAGGGGGAGTGCGCTTGCGGTCGGCTTCAGTAACGATTTTGGTGCCCATGGAAACCTCTCTGATTTAGTTAAGCTTGCTATTGTTCCACATTCGCTCGCTTTATTCTTGCAGCTCGAAACAGACAGACGATATGCCTTGCGACGCCTTGATCTGCACGGGGCGTGCTGCCGTGACCGTTACTGCGGTGTAAGCCCTGCCGCCTTCACGACTTCCGCCCATTTTATGCGGTTGTCGTGCACGATCTGCTTGAACTCTTCCGGCGTGTTCAGCCGTATCGTATTGCCGGTGGAGACGAATCGTTCTGACACGGCGGGGTCTTTCAACGCCTTGGTCACGGCTTCGTTGATACGTTGCGTCAGCTCGGGGTCCATGCCTTTGGGCCCGAACAAGCCGAACCAGATAAAGCTGTCGAATCCGGGAATCGCCTGTTCCGCGATGGTCGGTACGTCTTTCACAACGTCAACGCGCTTGTCGGTCGAAACACCCAGCAGGCGCACCGTGCCGGCCTGATACTGGCCCAGCACCGTTTGCACCTGATTGAAGATGCAGCAGGTTTCGCCCTTCACGACCGATTGCAGCGCTTCTGGCCCGCCCTTGTAGGGCACATGCACCATCTTCAAACCGGCGCGCGCATTGAATTCTTCAAACGCGAGCTGGGTGCCGGTGCCCACACCGGTGGAGGCGAAGTAGTACTTGTCGGGATTGGCCTTCACTTCAGTGATGAACTCCTCAACGGAGTTGACGTCAATGACATCCGGGTTGATGGTCAACACGTTCGAGACGTCCACCAGCGGCGCAATGGGGGTGAAGTCTTCTTCGACGTCAAAGGGCAGGTCCTTATAGATGGCCGGGTTGATGCCGTGCGTAGCCGCAGTGCCCAAGAGCAGTGTGTAGCCATCGGGTGTTGCGCGGGCCACCGCCGATGACGCCAGGTTGCCGCCGGCGCCGGAGCGATAGTCGATGATGACCGGTACGCCGAATTCTTTCTCCAGGGGCCCCTGGATTCCCCGCGCAATCACATCGACGCCGGAGCCGGCGGGAAAGCCCATGATGATGGTGACGGGGCGTTCGGGCCAAGACGCTGCAAGGGCGGCGGTACCGGCTAGAGCCAAGCTTGCGCCGACCACGAAGCGGCGCGCTGCCGAACGCAGGGCGGAAATAGGGGTGAAGTTCAGCGGTGTCATGCTCGTTACCTGTGCACTGTAAAAGGCAAGACGTTACCAACCCATCATCGTGCACGCGACGACATATTGGCTGTTTGAAAATTACCTGTGGTTATAAGGGTCGTTCACAGAGCTAAGAACAACTGACTTGCGTCATCATGGCGTCCTTGTCACGCTCAACCATCGCGGATCCGGCGACCGTGGCGGCACAATCGATTCCGATAATGGGCAATTGGGCTACGTACTCGTGCACATACTGGCGCGCCGCGCATACTCATCATTTGTTTAGACGAGCAATTCTCAATTGGTGTTTATTTAAAAAATAGCCGATACTGGAAAAGTTATTGTTTTTTAAGGACTTTTCCACTGTGACACCTCTCAGTAGCCCCGGATTTGAAACGAGCATGCAACGTGTGGCGATTCCCGGCGGTGAAGACCTTCTGATTCGTACTTTGCTCGACCGCCAGCAATATTACGACCCTACCGGCGCTGCCGAGCGCCTCGGTATCTGTTCTGCCTCGTGGCCCCTCTTCGGCATGCTATGGCCCTCAAGCATCCATATGGCTGAGCGCTTGTTGCAGCGTACTCTTTGCGCCGACGAGCGGATTCTGGAGATTGGTTGTGGCTTGGCTGTACCGACCCTGGTCGGTACGCGGCGCGGCGCACGCATCACTGCAAGCGACCGTCACCCCTTAACGCGATCATTTTTAGACGCCAATGCTCGGCTCAACGACATGGCACCCATCAAGTATCGACATGGGCAGTGGGGCCATCTGCAAGACATCTGCGTGAGCGACACCGGCGCGCCGCTGCTTTCTGCGCGCTATGACCTGATTCTGGGCAGCGACTTGCTGTACGACCGTGATGCGCCGGCGCAACTGGCCGAGTTCATCAATGACCATGCCGCCGAGCAGGCTGAAGTCTGGATCATTGACCCCGAGCGTGGTCATCGGCCGGCCTTCACGCGCAACATGGCCGCATATGGATTCGACCTGGTCGAGCAAACTCGCATCGAGACGGCTGCCGCGCACACCGGCGGCGAAGCCTACAAGGGGCGGTTGTTGCGATACGAGCGAGTGTAAGGGGCACCCGCAGCCCTTTACTCAAGCGTGTCGCCATAAGGTAAAGTCCGCTGAATCCCTTTGCCGCGAGGCCCGCCATGTTTTTTTCGCTGCTCTTTGCCACCTTCGCGATTGCGCTCGTGGTGGCGCTTCTGGTCGTGAAGGCATTCAGCCGCCCGGTACGCGCCATTCTTGATCGCATCATCGATGACAGCATCAGCATGGCCTGGCATCGCTACATTACGTTTGCGGCGCTGGTGGTGGGTGTGTCGGGCGGCGTGCGCATCTATTCGCTTGAACGCTACATACAGCCGGAGCGGCAGCCGGAGGGCGAAGCGGCAGCGCCTCTGGCATTGAATGCCGAACGGTGGACCCTCGAAATTTACCGAACCGTTATCGAGTGCCTGCAAAGCATGGCCTGGATGTATCTGGTGGTGTTCCTTTTCGCCTTGATCGCCTATGTCATCGTGCGCATTGCGGAGCGCCGCAAATAGCGCTTCCTCGCGGCGCCGCTACACTGCCGTCATGAGCATCAACATGAATCAAGAAGGTGTGGAGCTACGCCGCCAGGCGCTGGCGGCTCTGGCCGTATGCACGCCGCGAGACAAATGCGCCGCCGTCTGGTCGATCGAAGCGGGGGCGCCGCTCGATACGGACGGCACGCTTGAACCGTTACCCGGCTTGCCCGGCCGCCCGCCGCAGCCGGAGTTGGTGCCGGCCGCCAGCGTGCCGCGCCGCGCCATGTCGACGCCGGAAGGGCGCATCGCGCTCCTTCATGCGCTGGCGCACATCGAGTTCAACGCCATCAATCTGGCGCTTGATATCATCTGGCGGTTTCCGGGCATGCCGGCCGCGTTCTATCTCGACTGGCTGAAGGTGGCATTTGAAGAAGCCACCCATTTCGACTTGCTGGCCCGGCGGCTGAACGACCTTGGCGCAGCCTATGGCGATTTTCCCGCCCACAATGGCTTGTGGGAAATGGCCGAAAAGACCCAAGACGACCTGTTGGCCCGACTGGCGTTGGTGCCGCGCACACTCGAAGCGCGCGGGCTCGATGCCTCGCCGCCGATCCGGCGTCGCCTCGCGCAGGCCGGCGATCACGACAGCGCTGCGATTCTCGACATCATCTTGCGAGACGAAGTCGGGCATGTCGCCATCGGCAATCATTGGTACAAGTGGCGGTGTGACCAAGAGGGTCTGGATCATGTGGCCGCGTACGAAACTCTGGCTAAGCGCTACCGCGCGCCACGTCTGCGTGGGCCTTTCAACCTTGAAGCGCGCCGCGCCGCCGGTTTCAACGAACTGGAGCTCGAGGCGTTGCAGCGGATGGCTACCGACGCTTCGGGCTAACCCCGCTTATTTCTTGACCCCGAAGCAGTGTTCCAGCGCCGGGAAGCAGCCCT
>CAZPYF010000129.1:0-6994 GCA_964590015.1 uncultured Burkholderiaceae bacterium | reverse complement strand
CGACGATCCCACGTTGCCGGCAGCCGGTAAAAGCTCCGATGACATCGTACGCATCGAACTCGACCCCGGCCTTGAATTCGGTACCGGAAGCCACCCCACAACCCATCTATGTCTGGAGTGGCTGTCGCAGCACTTGCCTGAAGGTGCCACGGTGCTCGACTATGGCTGCGGCTCGGGCATCCTGGCGATTGCTGCTGCGATGCTGGGGGCAGGTGGTGTGCACGCCGTTGATATTGACGAGCAGGCGGTGCAGTCAACCCGCGACAACGCCGATAATAACCAGGTTCAGGTATACGCTAGTTTGCCCGACGCGCTGGAAGCGGGGCAGTATGATCTGGTCGTGGCCAATATTCTATCGAATCCGTTGAAGGTGCTCGCGCCCATGCTCGCGAACCGTGTTGCTCCCGGTGGCCGGCTCGTTCTTTCGGGCGTACTCGAGAGGCAGGCGCAGGAAGTTGCCGCTGCTTATGCTCCGTGGCTGTCGATCGACGTCTGGCAGGCGCGCGACGGCTGGGTGTGCCTCCATGGTCGTCGCGACCTCGCCTAACGCATCGGTGCAACCATGGAGCTCACCACCCGATGCCCTCAGTGTGAAACCGCCTTCGCAGTCGCGCTCGAACAGCTGCAGCTGCGCAAGGGGTATATCCGTTGTATCAACTGCGCGAATATTTTCGATGGCTTCGAGGCGGTAGTACCCGCAGAGCCACCGGGTCCGCAACGCGAGCACGCACCGAAATCGGGGCCTTCCAGTATTCCCCCGCCTACACGCGAGCCGGTTGAGCCCAACCCGTCGGCGCGGCCGTTCTCCATCGGCACCGCACGGCGGGCGCCCGAAAATGGCGAGCGCCCGGTCGGCGCGGCGCGCGCGGTTCCCGACGTTGAGCCGTCGATTGGTAGCGACCGTTCGGTACCGGCGGCTGCCGGCGAACCGTCGATCGGCGCGTTGCGCACGGCCCACGGCAGCGAGCCGTCCATAGGCGCCGTGCGGGGCACTTCCGTCAGCGAACCGTCCATCGGCACCGGGGGGCGCAGCTCCGGCAGTGAGCCGTCCATTGGCACCGATCGGCGCACTTCCGTCAGCGAACCGTCCATAGGCCCCATGCGGGGCACCTCCAGCAGCAGCGAGCCCTCATTCAGAGCCGGTTCAGCTTCTGTACGCACCACCGATACCGCGATCCAGCGTGAGCCGCAGATGCCGTCGGTCTTGCGTGGCCGCGACGCCATGCCGCGTGCCGGCTCGGCGGCGGCCGGGCCGTCTTTCACGATCCCGGATACGCCGTCGCCTATTTCTACAGACGCGAGGACACGGAGACCGGGCCCGCGAGTGGGTGTGTTGCATGAACGTCCTCAGTCAGGCCCGCAGATCGGCCCGACGCGTGATGGATATGCGCACATTGGCCAGATGCCTGATCCACACATACCGACCGTGCTGGATGAGTCGGACGAGCCGGATGAGTCGGCCGACTACTCAGACTCGAACGACGACGGGCTGTACATGGAGCCTCGTGCCGGCCATCGCAGCCGGGCGCGAGAAGAGCTGTTTGACGGCCCGCGCCGGCAAAGTGGCTGGTTGTCGCTAGTTTGGGCCGTGTTCTCGATACTCGGGCTATTGATCCTGCTCTTGCAGGGGGCTTATGTGTACAGGGCTCAACTGGCCAATTCATTTCCCACGCTGCGGCCCATGCTCGAGTCAGCGTGCCTTCGCATCGGCTGCGATGTGCCCTATGAACGTCGTATAGACGCCATTGCCATCACCGGATCGGCCCTGCGCTCGAGTGCGGCTCCGCAAGACGGCGTATCGAGCCTGACGTTGGAAGTGACTCTTCGAAACACGCATACACGTCCGCAGGAATGGCCCACGTTGGTGCTCGATCTCAAAGACGCATCGGGCGCTGTGGTGGTGCGGCGCAACCTGCCCCCCGAAACCTGGGTGCCGGCCGAACAGAGGCCTGGTCCGTTCGAAGCCGGCCGCGAGCTGACAGTACAGCTTCCCGTTTCGGTAAAGGGCTTGCAGGCCAACGGCTATCAACTCGATAAATTCTTTCCCTGAGTACATCTACGGTAATGTCTGAAAAAATCCTGATCTGCGGTTCCATCGCCTTCGATACCATTGCCGTATTCGAGGGGCGCTTCAAGGATCACATCCTTGCCGACAATATCCAGTCGCTCAGCGTGTCGTTCTTCGTGCCGAGCCTCAGGAAAGAATACGGCGGCTGTGCAGGAAACATCGCCTATAACTTGAGCTTGCTGGGCGGCGAAGCCGTTCCGGTCGGCACGGTGGGAGGCGACGCTTCGGATTACCTGGTGTATATGCAGCAGTTGGGCATCGAGACCCGGCTCATCCGTGTGCTGCCTGATCGATATACACCACAGTGTTTCATCACCACCGATCTCGACAACAACCAGATCGCTTCGTTTCACCCGGGTGCGATGGAGCAGTCGGCCGAGAACGACATCAGCGGCGAAGAGGCCGCCTGGGCGATTGTGGCTCCCGACGCGAAGGACGGCATGTTCGCCCACGCCCGCCGGCTGAATGCTCGCGGTGTTCCCTTCGTGTTCGACCTCGGGCAGGCCATGCCATTGTTCGACGGAGACGATATCCGCGAAATGCTTGGCATGGCGTCAATATTGTGCGTGAACGAGTACGAAGCCAGCGTGGTCGCACAGCGCACGGGGCTACGCATGGAAGACATTGCCGCCGACCTGCAAGGCGTGATCGTCACCCACGGGGGCAAAGGCGCGGTGGTGTATGAGGCCGGTGGCACAACGGAAGTGGATGCGGTTCCTGCCTCCGACGTGGTCGACCCCACGGGCTGCGGCGATGCGCATCGCGCCGGGCTACTTTACGGTTTGACGCGTGGTTGGTCGCTGCCGGATGCATGTAAACTTGGCAATGTGATGGGAAGCCTCAAGATCGCTTCCCGGGGGCCCCAGAATCATCGCCCCCAGCGCCGCGATATCGAGGGCCTGCTAAGCGCCCACTATGGAATCAACCTGTAGCGCGGCGCGCTTTACCCAATACACAGGTGGCCTACGTGCCACCTTGCACGAAACAGGAGCAGCAAAATGAACCTCTCCACGCAACAAGGCTTTCGCCCGTTGTCCCGTCGTTCGATGGCTATAGTGGCATTGGTCGGGTCGCTGGCAGTGCTCTCGGGTTGCGCCCAAAAGAGCGCCTCGAGTTCCGTCTACACCTACGGCCAGGCCCAACGCGAACAGATTGTTCGGCTGGGCACAGTTGAAGCCGTACGCAACGTTGTTATTCAGAACGATCGCAGCAGTGGTGCGGGGGCGTTGGCGGGCGGCGCGCTCGGCGGCGTAGCCGGCAGTACGGTGGGCGGCGGCCGCGGGCAGGTGCTGGCGGCGATAGGTGGTGGCCTGCTGGGCGCCATGGCAGGCGACGCCGTGGAAAACAGAATGGGCAAGGCTTCGGGCCTCGAAATCACCGTGCGGCTCGACAATGGGGAGACCCGTGTGATCGCGCAGGAAGCCGATGTGGCTCTGGGCGTCGGCCAGCGTGTACGCGTGATCAGTGGAGGCGGCCCGACCCGAGTCGTGCCGATGTAAGCAAGGCGCCGCAGCGGCGCCGTTTACACACCGAAAATAGAGAACGCCAGCCGCTGCAGCACCATAATCGCCACTTGGGCCAACACCAACAACACCAGCGGTGAAAGGTCGAGGCCGCCTAAGTTCGGCATGAATCGCCGAATGGGGTCAAGCAACGGCGCCGTTAGCGTCTGCAGCAGCGGCATCATCGGTGCCATGGGGTTCACCCACGACAGCACCGCCTGAATCAGCGTGACCCACAGTACGATGTTGAAGGCCCACTTGGCCATCGTTAGCACGGCGGCCACGAGCGAACGGGCCATGCCTTCGCCCGAGGGCAACTGGCCCGTGAAAACCACCCAAGTTACCAGCAGGTACACGAGCGCCGTGAGCCAGCACGCGATCAGTGCGGGCCAGTCAAGACGGTTCGAGGGTTTAACGACACTGCGCAGCGGCCCCACGAACCAGTTCGTGGCGCGCAATACCGCCTGAGAATAAGGGTTGAACGGATGCAGTCGGATGGCGTACATCCACGCCCGGATAATCAGTGCGATGCCGAACAGTGAAAACAGGATGTTGAGTACGAAATACAGGACATCGCTGAACATGTTGTGTGTCTAGTCGGTAATGCGGGAAAGCGCCATTGTCTCATGAGACGCGCCACGCTCACGTTAGTGCGGCGGCCATGCTCGATGAAACCGCCGGTGTCGATATAGACGCCGGCATGGCGAGCCGGGGTTGGCGCAGATGCGCTTCGCCCCGGCTTAGCGGAAACCGCTGTGGCGACCGCCCAGAATTATGGGCGGTTACCGGTTGGGAACGGCCAGGAAGCCGTTGGGTTGCGGGTCTTCTTGGCCGGTGTTGCTTCAGCGGTTTTCTTGGCTGCCTTGGCGCCGGCCTTGGTGACGCTCTTCTTGGCTGGGGTCTGAGCCGTTGACTTCTTTGCGGTTTTGCTTGCGGTGGGTGTATCAGTCACCGTATTTCCCTTCTTGGCTGACTTGGCTGGTGTTTTGCCCGCCTTGGCCGCTGTCGACTTCTTTGCTGCGCCCTTGGTGGCCGTCTTCACCGTGGCAGCCTTGGAGGCGGTGGCGGTTTTCTTCGCCGCCGCCTTCGCAGGCGCTTTAGCCGGAGACTTGGCAGGCGCCTTGGCTGCTACCGCTGCAGGTGCCTTCTTGGCTACCGTCTTGGCCGGCGCTTTTTTGGCAGCAGTTTTCTTGGCTGCTGCTTTCGCCGGCGCCTTTGTCGCCACGGTTTTCTTGGCTGTGGCTTTCTTTGCCGTCGCTTTCTTCGCCGTGGTGGTGGCGGTTTCGGCGGCGGTTTTGGTCGCGGCCTTGGCTGACTTCTTGGCGACCGCTTTGTCGGCAGCCTTGCTTGCTTTTTTGGCTGCCTTCTTAACGGTGCTGCTCTGCTCTACCCCGCTGCCCGACTTGACGGCCGATTTGGCCGTTTTCACCTTGGCGGGTGCCGACTCTTTTGCTGCTTTCTTGGTTTCTTCAGCGGCAGAAGAGGGGGCTTTGGTGCTTTTAGTCTTCTTTGCTACTTTGGCTGCCACTTTGGCTTTTGCCATGGTAGTGCTCCTTGGGAGAGTGAGTCGCCTAAAGTCTAACTGAAGCCCCTAACCGTACCAAGTGTTATTCCCAGCTAAGCGCGCCTCCGGTCTGATATTCGATGACACGTGTCTCAAAAAAGTTGCGTTCCTTCTTCAGATCGATCATCTCGGCCATCCAGGGGAACGGATTCTCTTCATGCGGAAACAGTGTATCGATGCCGATTTGCTGGCAGCGCCGGTTAGCGATGAAGCGCAGATATGACTTGAACATGGCTGCATTCAGGCCCAGCACACCGCGCGGCATGGTGTCTTCTGCGTAAGCATATTCAAGGTCGACGGCCTGCTTGAACAGCTCGGCGATTTCTTCGCGAAACGAAGGTGTCCAGAGATGGGGGTTCTCGAGCTTGATGGTGTTGATGAGGTCGATGCCGAAATTGCAGTGCATCGATTCGTCGCGCAAGATATACATGTATTGCTCGGCGGCGCCGGTCATCTTGTTCTGACGACCGAGCGCCAGAATCTGCGTGAATCCAACGTAGAAGAACAGCCCCTCCATCAGGCAAGCGAACACGATCAGAGACTTGAGTAGCGTCTGGTCTGCTTCGGGTGTGCCGGTGTGGAAGTGCGGGTCTGAAATCGCATCGATATATGGAATCAGGAATTCATCTTTGGCACGAATCGAAGGCACTTCGTGGTAGGCGTTAAAGATCTCCGACTCGTCGAGCCCGATGCTCTCGACAATGTATTGATACGCATGGGTGTGAATCGCTTCTTCAAAGGCCTGGCGCAGCAAGAACTGGCGGCACTCGGGCGCGGTGATGTGGCGATACGTACCCAGCACAATATTGTTCGCCGCAAGGGAGTCTGCGGTGGTGAAAAAGCCCAGATTCCGTTTAACGATGCGTCGCTCGTCTTCGGTGAGCGCATCGGGGTTCTTCCACTGCGAGATATCGCGCGACATATTGATTTCTTGCGGCATCCAATGGTTCGCGCACGTGGCGAGATATTTTTCCCACGCCCATTTGTACTTGAAGGGCACCAGCTGGTTAACGTCGGTCGCGCCGTTGATGATGCGTTTGTCGGCGGCACGCACGCGTCCGGTATGGCCGGCCGCCACGCTATGCCCTTGGGCGCCCTGTGCCGCCTGCGCTGCGGCCGACCTGTCGGCGGCTTGTGCCGCTGCCTGTGCGGCGGAAGCCGCCGGCGGAGGTGTAGTCGGTTGCGTGCGGTTTGCGTCGGTTAAAGGTTGGGTAGAAGGGGAATCGTTCCAATCGAGCATTACAGTGTCCTTATGTGATTCAACAACGCGGCTCGGCGCTTGGGCGCCGGCCTGGCCTATTGGCAGGCCTCGCAGGATTCAAAGTCATCGTCACCAGGCCGCATGGTGCACACGGCACCGACCGTCTCTGCAACGGGTAAGGCAATCGGGGCGGCCGATGCGGCAATACCGCCACTTGATGCGCCCGACGATACGGCGTTCAGTTCGCCACCGCGCCCGGTGGACTTCTCTGCATTGGTGGCGCCCATCGAGCGCAGGTAGTACGTGGTCTTCAGGCCGCGTAGCCAAGCGAGCTTGTAGGTTTCGTCGAGCTTGCGGCCCGAGACGCCGGTCATGAAAATATTCAGCGATTGCGATTGGTCGATCCATTTCGAACGGCGGGCTGCGCATTCGATGACCCACTTGGTGTCGATCTCGAAGGCCGTGGCATAGAGCTCGCGCAGTTCAGCCGGGATGCGGTCGATGCGGGCCAGGCTGCCGTCGAAGTACTTAATGTCTGACACCATCACCGAATCCCACAGTTTCAGGGCTTTCAGATCACGCACCAGATATTCGTTGACCATGGTGAATTCGCCCGACAGGTTCGACTTCACATAAAGATTGCGATAGTGCGGCTCGAT
>CAZPYF010000128.1:0-7031 GCA_964590015.1 uncultured Burkholderiaceae bacterium | reverse complement strand
CGTAGCGTTCGTCTTCCGGGTGCACCATCACGGCCACGTCGCCCAGCATGGTTTCCGGGCGCGTCGTGGCAACCACCAGGGCCTCAAGCCCCCCCTCGGGCTGCGTAAGCGGGTAGCGGATTTCCCACATGCTGCCGTCTTCTTCTTCACTGACCACTTCGAGGTCGGACACCGCCGTGCCTAGAACCGGATCCCAGTTCACCAGCCGCTTGCCGCGGTAAATGAGGCCCTGTTCATACAGGCGGACGAAGACTTCCACCACGCCGCGCGACAGGCGTTCGTCCATGGTGAAATATTCCATGCTCCAGTCGCACGAGGCGCCCAACCGACGAAACTGCTGCGTGATCGCGCCGCCCGACTTCTCCTTCCATTCCCAGACCTTCTCGACGAACTTCTCGCGGCCGAGATCGTGGCGCGAGACCTTTTGTGCATCGAGCTGCCGTTCAACGACGATCTGCGTGGCGATACCTGCGTGATCGGTGCCGGGAATCAGGGCCGTGTCGTCGCCGCGCATGCGGTGGTAGCGGGCGAGGCCGTCCATGATTGTTTGGTTGAAGGCGTGCCCCATGTGCAGCGTGCCGGTGACATTGGGCGGCGGAAACTGAATAACGAACGGCTGGCTGTCTTGGCCTTGTGGCGGATCGACGTGACGGCCCGCTTGGAAATGGCCGCTTTGTTCCCATTGCGCATACCAGCGCGACTCGATGTCTTTGGGTTCGAAGCTCTTGGAAAGAAGGTCGTTGGAAGTCGTTTCGTTTTGGGTGGTCATGGTTTAATGATGGGTGACAGGCTGCGCGCCTCGACGCGCAAGCGCCGCCTTGTGCGTTGCAACGCAAAGTGGATTGGTGTGCCCCTATTTTATGATGGAGTGGGCTGCCCGGGGCGTGTTAAAATGCCAGGTTGTCATGAAACACGCCGAAGTGCCTGTTTTCATTCAGGAAACCTCCAACCCTCCGACCACCCTTTACCTCAAATCGTACGGAATACAAATGGCTATTGAACGCACCCTTTCCATTATCAAGCCCGATGCAGTTGCCAAGAACGTGATCGGTCAGATTGTGGCTCGCTTTGAGCAAGCCGGTCTGACTGTGGCCGCTGCCCGGCTGATGCAGCTTTCGCGCGCTGACGCCGAACGCTTCTATGGCGTGCACAAAGAGCGTCCTTTCTTCAAGGACCTGGTCGACTTCATGATTTCCGGCCCTGTGTTCGTGCAAGTTCTGGAAGGTGAAGACGCCATTGCCAAGAACCGTGAGCTCATGGGTGCAACCGACCCCAAAAAGGCCGACGCAGGTACGATCCGCGCCGACTTCGCCGACAGTATCGATGCAAACGCCGTACATGGCTCCGACGCGCCTGAAACCGCCGCGGTGGAAATTGCTTTCTTCTTCCCCGAAAGCAACATTCACAGCCGTTAATCCCTAACCCGCGTGGAACGCGTGCCCGCAGTGACTGCAATGCCTACAGTAATTTCTCGACCCAACCTGCTTGGCATGGATGGCGCCGCCCTGGCCGATATGGTGGCCGAATGGGGCGGCAAGCCGTTCCGTGCCCGCCAGTTGCAGCGCTGGGTTCATCAGCGCGGGGTTTCGACCTTCGACGACATGACCGACCTGGCTCGCGATTTCCGCAGCCAGCTCAGCAGTCGTTGCCTGGTGGCGCCCCCGCCGGTCGCCACCGAGCACATTTCTGCCGACGGTACACGCAAATGGTTGTTCGATGTGGGCATGGGCAATGCGGTTGAAACCGTCTTCATACCTGAAGATGACCGCGGCACACTCTGCATCTCGAGTCAGGCGGGGTGTACCGTGGCCTGCCCATTCTGTTCCACGGGCTACCAGGGTTTCAACCGCAATCTCACCACGGCCGAAATCATCGGCCAGCTGTGGCATGCACGCCAGGTGCTGCAGCAAGAGCCGGCGTCAGCCCGCCTGCCGGGCGGCGAACCGGCCGCACCGGAACGCGTGGTAAGCAACGTTGTAATGATGGGCATGGGCGAGCCCTTGCTGAATTACGATCAGGTGCTTACAGCCCTGCGCCTGATGCTCGACGACAATGCCTACGGTCTGTCGCGTCGGAGGGTCACGGTTTCCACGTCGGGCGTAGTGCCCATGATGGACCGCCTGATGCGCGATTGCCCGGTGGCGCTCGCCGTGTCGCTGCATGCGCCCAACGACGCGCTCCGCGATCGCCTGGTGCCATTGAATCGCAAGCATCCGTTGCGAGAACTGCTCGATGCTTGTAACCGGTATCTTGAGCATGCGCCCCGCGATTTCATCACCTTTGAATACATCATGCTCGACGGCATCAACGACGCCGACGAACACGCACGGCAACTGATCGACATTTCTCGTCAGGTGCGCTGCAAATTCAATCTGATTCCCTTCAACCCTTTTCCACAATCGGGTCTCAAGCGTTCTCCGCAGCATCGTGTGCGCCTGTTCGCCCAAATACTAATGGATGCGGGCGTGGTCACCACCGTGCGCAAGACACGCGGCGACGACATCGCTGCCGCGTGCGGGCAGCTCGCCGGCGACGTCAAAGACCGCACACGCATCGAGCAACGGTTGCCGAACAGGGCTGCCATAGAGATCAACCAGGAGCGTGGATGACTGAATCCCTGCTGAAAGAAAAAGAACAACACGATGTTCCTGCTTCCGAGCCCGTAACGGCTCCTTCGGGTGTGGGCGCCACATTGCGCAGCATGCGCGAGGCGCGCCGCATCTCGGTAAGCGAGGTATCGCAGCGGTTGAAGTTCTCCGTACGGCAAATCGAAGCCCTCGAAGCGGAAGACTGGTCCAGATTGCCCCCGGGCGTGCCGCTGCGCGGCTTTGTGCGCAACTACGCCCGCTACATGGAAGCCGATGTCGAATCGGTGCTGGTTTTGCTCGATAGTCAGGTGGGGCCCACTGCGCCGCACAACGTGATGTCGGCGCCCAGTACGCCGGCGTCGGTCGGTGCCGATGCCGAGATTCCCATCACCACCGAGGCGTCACATCGCCCGTGGGGCTGGTTTCTTATTATTCTGGCGATCCTTGTCATCGCCGGTTTTTATGCCATTGACCGAGGCTGGATCCCTGAATCCTGGCTCGTGTTCGACTGGCTCCAAAATATCGCCAGCAATGAGTGATCCTGCGTTCCAGAAGGGCGCACCTTCGGTGGTCGGCGCCGCAGCAAAGCGCCATACCCGTGTAGCGACTGTCAGTTGGGGCGGCCGGGCTGTGCCCATCGGGGGCACGCATCCGGTGGTGGTGCAATCCATGACCAACACCGACACGGCCGATGCCATCGCCACCGCGATTCAAGTCAAAGAACTTGCGATGGCCGGCTCAGAGATCGTGCGCATTACGGTCGACACCCCAGACGCCGCCGCGTCCGTACCCGCTATACGCGAGCAACTCGACCGTATGGGTGTCGACACGCCGCTAGTAGGCGACTTCCATTTCAACGGCCACAAATTACTCACTCAGTATCCCGAGTGCGCGCAAGCGCTCTCTAAGTACCGCATCAACCCCGGCAATGTGGGCGGTGGCAAGAAGCGTGACGACAATTTCGCACAGATGATCGAAGTGGCGTGCCGCTATGACAAGCCCGTACGCATCGGTGTGAATTGGGGTAGTCTCGATCACGAACTCATGGCTCGAATGATGGACGAGAACTCCCGTCGGGCTCAGCCATGGGAAGCGGCCGCTGTCATGCGCGAAGCGCTCGTTACGTCGGCCATCGACAACGCCCGTCGCGCTGAAGAGCTCGGGCTGCCCGCCAATGCCATCATCCTGTCGTGCAAGGTGAGCCATGTTCAAGACCTGATCACGGTTTACCGCGATCTGTCGTCGCGCTGCGATTACCCGTTGCATCTCGGGCTCACCGAGGCAGGCATGGGCAGCAAAGGCATTGTGGCATCAACCGCTGCCCTGTCAGTGCTGCTTCAGGAGGGCATTGGCGACACCATACGCATCTCGCTCACCCCCGAGCCCGGTGGCGACCGCACCCGTGAAGTGCTGGTTGCCCAGGAAATCCTTCAGAGCATGGGCTTGCGCGCCTTTACCCCCATGGTGGTGGCGTGCCCCGGTTGCGGCCGTACGAGCAGTACGTTCTTCCAGGAACTGGCCGACAGCATTCAAACATATTTGCGCGAGCAGATGCCGGTCTGGAAGACACGGTTTCCCGGCGTAGAAACCATGAACGTGGCCGTCATGGGCTGCGTGGTGAATGGGCCAGGCGAAAGCCGGCATGCCGACATCGGCATCAGCCTTCCCGGTACCGGTGAAGTGCCCGCCGCCCCCGTATTTGTCGATGGCCAGCGCACGGTCACGCTGAAGGGCAATGCCATTGCGCAGGAATTCCAGCAGATCGTTCAAGAGTATGTCGAGCGCCGTTACGGGCTCGACGCCCGCGTTCAGAACCAAGCAGATTCATGACCCAGTCGTTTGAGAAAGTACGTGCCCTGACGGGCATGAAAGATATCCTGCCTCACGAAAGTGCAGCGTGGGAAGAACTGGAAGCCATCGTGCGCGAGTGGCTGGCTTCGTATGGCTACCGCAACATGCGCACCCCGGTTCTTGAGCATACCCGTCTGTTTGCCCGGGGTATTGGCGAAGTCACCGACATTGTCGAGAAGGAAATGTACTCCTTCCGCGATGCGTTGAACGACGACCATCTCACCATGCGACCCGAGTTCACGGCAGGAATGGTGCGAGCCACCATAGAGCACAACTTGCTCTACGAACGCCCGCAGCGGGTGTACTGCATGGGGCCCGTATTCAGGCACGAGCGGCCGCAACGTGGGCGCTATCGTCAGTTTCACCAAATCGACGTCGAAGCACTGGGCTTCCCCGGCCCCGATGTCGATGCCGAGCTTATCCTCATGCTGGCCCGCCTCTGGAAGCGCCTGGGGCTTGACGATATTCGTCTGGAATTGAACTCGTTGGGCCAGGCGCACGAACGTGCCGCCCATCGCAACGCGTTGGTCGAACACCTCGAGAAGCATGTCGACGTGCTCGACGAAGAAGCACGGCGCCGTATGCACAGCAACCCGCTGCGCGTGCTCGATACCAAAAATCCGGCCATGCAAGACATGGCTAATCAGGCGCCCCAGCTGTTTGATTTTCTGGGGGCGGAGTCGCGCGCGCACTACGAGGGCGTGTGCGCCCGGCTTGATGACGCGGGCATCGCGTATCGCTTGAATCCGCGTCTGGTGCGCGGGCTCGATTATTACAACCTGACCGTCTTCGAATGGGTCACCGACCGGCTGGGGGCGCAGGGCACGGTTTGCGGCGGAGGCCGTTACGACGGTCTGTTGGAACTGCTCGGCGGGAAGCCGGCTCCGGCGGTAGGCTTCGCCATTGGCATCGAGCGCTTGCTCGACCTGTGGCAGCAGACGGGCCAGACCATTACTCGCCCGGAATGCGACGTGTATGTCGTTCACCAGGGCGACGCGGCGCAACGGCGCGCGGCGCTACTGGCCGAAGCGCTGCGCGACGCGGGTTTTCGTGTGCTGGTGCATGCCGGTTCCACCGGCTTCAAATCCCAATTCAAACGCGCCGACGCAAGCGGCGCAATGGCTGCGCTCATCATTGGGCCCGACGAGCTGGCCGCAGGTCAGGCCGCTGTGAAGTGGCTCCGCCTTGAACAAGACGACACGCGGCCGCAGCAGGAAACGCTGGCGTTCGACGCGATAGCAGAAACACTCAAGACGAGGATGTAAATGGCATACGATCTAGAAGAACAGGAAAAGCTTGATGCCTTGCGGGCATGGTGGGACCGCTACGGCACCCTCGTCGCCGTACTGGTATTTGTTGTTGTGGCATCAATCGTTGGCTGGCGCGGCTGGCAGTGGTACCAAGGGCACAAGGCCACGCAAGCCATGGGTTACTTTGAAGCGCTGCAGTCGGCGGCGGGGCAGGACGGCGACGAATCGGTGGCACGTATCGAAGCGGCCAGCGCCACGCTGCGCGACTCCTTCCCCGGCTCGGGCTACACCCCACGAGGCGTGCTCATTGCGGCGGCCGCGCTCGCCGAGCAAGGCAAACTCGACGCCGCGCGCGAGCAACTGCAGTGGCTGGTTCAGAACAGCAAAGATCCTGCGTTCACGGCGCTTGCGAAGCTGCGCCTTGCCGCAGTACTGCTTGAACAAGAGCAATACGATCAGGCGTTGGCCCAAGTTGCCGACGCTCCGCCCAGCTTCGAGGCGCTCTACGCTGACCGCCGTGGCGATATTCTCATGGCTCAAGGTAAGATCGAAGAGGCGCGCGCTGCATGGCAGCGTGCCGTCGAAGCCTTTGGTGCCGATCCCATCGCCCAAATCGTTCAACTCAAGATAGACGCCCTTGCCGGAGCTTGATTCCATGCAGACTGTCGTGTCCCGCCGCGTGTTTCGTACTGCCTTCATGGCGTTCAGCTTGCTCGCCCTTGGTGCGTGCTCCATGTTTTCGAGCAGCGACACTCGTTACGACCCTGTCGAACTGACGCAGTACGAAGCCGAGATTGCGGCGGGTGTACGGTGGTCGGCTTCCGTTGGCAGCGGTGGCGGCTATGGGTTCGCACCCACAGTGGTCGGCGACGCCGTGTACGCCGCAGCGCCCAATGC
This sequence comes from uncultured Burkholderiaceae bacterium, assembly GCA_964590015.1. Taxonomy (GTDB): domain Bacteria; phylum Pseudomonadota; class Gammaproteobacteria; order Burkholderiales; family Burkholderiaceae_B; genus Yanghanlia. Next base: position 445 of record CAZPYF010000128.1, on the reverse strand, counting down.
AGTGGCGAAGGTCGACGTGGCCTCGGGCCGCGTGCTCTGGCGCGCCAGCCCCGACATTAAGCTTAGTGCGGGTGCGGGCTCCGACGGTATCACCACTGCGGTAGCCGGTGGCGACGGCTCAGTCATCGCTTACGACGATAGTGGCGCCGAGAAATGGCGCGCCCGTGCTACCAGCGCCGTGGCGGTGCCTCCCGTCGTCGGTAGCGGCGTCGTGGTGGTGCGCAGCACCGACTACCGGATCCAGGCGTTCGATGCCAATACTGGCGAGTATCGATGGGATATTCAGCGGCCCGGGCCCGCGCTGGCCCTAAAAGCCAGCATGCAGATGCTCATTACCGAAGGCCTTCTAATCTCAGGTCTTCCGAGCGGCCGCCTTATCGCCATCAATGCCATGAACGGTGCCGTTCAGTGGGAAGCGCCCGTTTCGGTATCGCGCGGCGCCACC
>CAZPYF010000127.1:0-7063 GCA_964590015.1 uncultured Burkholderiaceae bacterium | reverse complement strand
TGGCGCCCTCGCGGGCGCGCAGCCAGTTGAAATTGCCCTTCACCGTGTTGATCTCCCCGTTGTGCGCGATCATCCGGTAGGGGTGCGCGAGCGGCCAAGCCGGGAAGGTGTTGGTTGAGAAGCGTTGGTGCACGAGGGCCAACGCCGACACGGCGCGGGAATCGGCCAGGTCGCGGTAATACACGCCCACCTGGCCGGCCAGTAGCAAACCCTTGTAAACGACCGTGCGCACGGAGATCGACGTGACGAAATACTCACGCCCGTGAGCGAGCTTCATTTGCTGTATGGCGTGGCTGGCGGTCTTGCGAATCACGTAGAGCTTGCGCTCAAGCGCGTCGGGAACCGAGATGCCCGGGCCCCGGCCGATGAAGAGCTGGCGAATCACGGGCGCACAGGCTCGAACCGTGGGCGACATCGGCATGTCGTGGTCAACCGGTACGTCGCGCCAGCCCAGCACGACCTGGCCTTCGTCGCGCACCGCCCGTTCCAGCTCATGCTCACAGGCGAGGCGCGACGCCGTTTCCTTGGGCAGGAACACCATGGCTACGCCATACTCGTCGGGGGGCGGCAGTTCAACGCCTCGCGTTGCCATATCGTCGCGATACAGCGCATCGGGGATCTGAATCAGAATGCCGGCCCCGTCGCCCATGAGCTCATCAGCGCCCACCGCGCCGCGGTGGTCAAGGTTTTCAAGAATCTTGAGCCCTTGCTGAATGATGGCGTGGCTGCGCCGCCCTTTGATGTGCGCGATGAAGCCAACGCCACAAGCATCATGTTCGCGGTCGGGATGGTAGAGGCCCTGTGGGGGCGGCAAACCGCCTACGGTGCGCGTAACGGCGGCACGTGTATCGGAAGCGGCAGTGCGCGGGATGACGGAGGGGGCCTTGCCGGCCGGGCCGGCGGAAGAGTCGTACGCTGGCATGTGCTTGCTCGCGGGTCAGAGTGAAGACGGGCCGCCTGGTAGGCGTCCGACATCAGCATCGTGATTCGTGGTGTCGGACTAAAAAATTAATCCTACTTATTGCAACGCACAAGAAAAAAATTGAGGGTACGTCCCCAATTTTTCCGGCTGGAAATCATCTATTTTGAAATAGGGGACGTACCCAAATATTTGAAAACAAAATGGGCCGCATCGTCGCCGCCAGGCGCCAAGATGCGTACATGCGCCTTAGTCAGCACTAAATTAATTTGTAACGGAGAGCTGGTCGTCACTCTTGCGGGGCCGCCCACGGGGCGCGGGCCGGGCCCGACGAGTGCAACGCGACGCCAGCCAAACCGTGAATTCATCGCCACCCAGCGCCCATTGGCCGAAGAGCGCACGTTCGATTTCAGCGCAGTGGGCCGCGCCAAGCCCCGCCCTAAGTGCGTCCTGATATCGCGCCTGGCGAGCGAACGGCGTGTTGCCAAGCGCCCAATAATGGGCATGGTCGGCCAGCAGGTGGTCGCCCGGTCGCTGCCCAACGTGCATTTGCGCCGAAGACCACGGCCAGCGGTCGGCGACGTCGACCAAACCTTGAATCACAGGCCGTGATTCAAGCCAGACCAGGCTCGGTATCACCCATTCATTATCGACAAGCGCACTGCGGTAGCGACCGTCGAATGCCCGCCCGTGGGTCATGCGCGCTGCCATGCGGCGCCCCAGGCTCTGCACCACCCGAGAGACATCTTTAGCGCTGGACGGCGTGCCCAGCATGATGAGGCGGTCGGGAAGCAGTGCCCAACCGTGCAGGGCGAAGGTCGTGTTGCGGATCTCGGCGATCAGCCACGCGTGAAGCAGGTTCAGAGTCGTGGCCGGCGTGGGTTCGTCTGCAGCCGCCAGCGGGTGCGCGAAGCGCACCTGCACGAGTTGTGTGACATCGGGGGCATAAAGCCGTGGAAGTCTGGCCATGCGGGAATTTTAAAGTATTGCGAGTGCCCGACGCTGGATCACCCGGCGTTCGCACCGCTTACGCCCCCGTTCCCTTAATCCGCCAGAGTCAAACCCATCTGCCAGAAGTCAGCTTCCAGGCGAGTCGCCTCCGAGAAGATGCGCGCGAGTTCATTAAAGCGCCCTTCGCTTGCACCCTCCATATGCGTATTGATCCAGTCGACCTCGGCCTGTGCCGCCTGCTGGAATTCCTTGGAGGTATACATATCCATCCACGGGCCATACGGGTTGTCGATGCGGACCGTAAAGCGCTGATTCACCAGCCAGTTGCCGATTTCCGCGTAGCCAACGATGCAGGGCGCGAGCGCCACGTGCAGGTCGAGAATGTCGCCCCGGTTGCCGGTTTCCAGCACGTAGCGGGTGTAGGCCAGCGTGGCACGCGATTCCGCCAGCTCCTTCAGTTCGGCCTCGCTAATGCCCCACTCGCCGCAATACTTCACATGAAGATCAAGTTCGATATCGATAATCGCTTTCAGCGACTCCAGCGACTGGCGCAGTTGCCCGATGTCACGGCTCTTGTAAACGGCCAAGCCCCAGGCACGGCCGAAATGCACCAGGAAGAGGTAATCCTGTTTCAGATAATGCTGAAAGGCTTCCATGGGCAGAGTGCCGGCGCCTAACTGCTTGACGAATTCATGCTCGCAATAAGCGCGCCATTCGGCCGAACAGACCTGCTTGAGCCGCTCGAAGGGTGTGGACACGAGATGTCTCCGAAATAAGGGGTTGGGGGAAAGTGCGGCCAGCCGCTCGCATACAAGGCACATGCTGTGAATCTCCTGCGTAACGAGTGCCGGTGCCGCTCATGAGGCGGCACGGGGAGCCCGCCCGCCTATGAAGCCAGTGGCCAGCAGTGTACCCAACAGCACGATGGCGGTGCCTCCGAGCATGCGTACGCTTACGGGCTCATTCAGAATTAGCGCGCCCCAGAAGATGCCGAACAAAGGAACGAGGAAGGTGACCGTGATGCTGCGTGAGGCCCCTACTCGGTCGACCAGGCGATAAAAAATGATGTAGGCCACGCCTGTGCATAACACGGCCAGGGCGCCACCCGCCATCCATGATCCGGCCGACACCGGGGTATCGGGCCACATCCAGATAGCACCCGGAAGCACAAATAGCGCACCCCCCGATACGCTGCCCGCAGCGATCGCCAGCGGATCAACGCCCCTTAGATAGCGGGTGGTGTAGCTGGCGGCAATGCCATAACACATGGAAGCCACCAGGCACGCCAACACACCAAAGCCCATGCTGCCCGCGCCGAACGAAAGATCTTTCCAGACCAGTACCACGATGCCGCTAAAGCCCACCATGAGGCCCACGATGCGCCAGCGCGTTAGTTGTTCTCGCAGCCATGCCCACGCGACAAGGGCACCGAACAACGGTGTGATGGCGTTGATAACCGCCATGAAACCGGCCGGCACCGTCTGGGAGGCGATGGTGAAGAATAGGAAGGGCATGCCCGACGCGAAGATGCCGGAAACGGCAATATGGCGTACGTTGCGCCATAGTTCCGGCAAGCGGCCGCGCAGCGCTGCAACGGCGAGCAATACCAGGGCGCCTAGCCCAAGACGCACCTCGGCCAATGCGAAGGGCCCGAACTCCGCTACGCTGAGCCGCATGAATAGAAACGAGCTGCCCCAGATGGCGGCGAGCAGGAAAAGGTCTCGGTAGTCTTTGGCTTGCATGGAGCGGAAGTGGAGGGATTGGGACCGGTGGAAACGACAGGCCAGGGAGTAAGATAGTTGGAATTATCGTCTTTCAAAGAAGCGAGGTGGGAAGTGCAGGATTTGAACACTCCATCGCTGTTTCGGCAGCAATGTTTTGTGGCGGGAGTCTGGTGTGATGCCGATGAGGGGGCCGTAGTCGCGGTCAACAATCCCGCCACGGGCGAACTACTGGGCAACATTCCGCGCATGGGAGCCGCCGAAACGCGCCGGGCCATCGAAGCGGCCAACGCGGCGTGGCCTCAATGGCGAGCCACGCCGGCTCGCGAGCGGGCCACGATCCTGCGCCGCTGGTATACGCTCATGCATGAACACGCCGATGATCTAGCGCGAATCATGACCCGCGAGCAAGGCAAGCCGCTCGCCGAGGCACGTGGCGAGGTGGCCTATGCCGCGTCGTACTTTGAATGGTTTGCCGAAGAAGGCAAGCGCGCCTATGGCGACACGATCCCTTCACCGTCGGCCGACAAGCGCATCGTGGTGCTGAAGGAACCTGTCGGCGTATGCGCCGCCATCACGCCGTGGAACTTCCCAGCTGCCATGATCACCCGCAAGGTCGGCGCGGCCCTCGCGGCGGGATGCCCCATCGTTGTGAAACCGGCGAGCCAAACGCCGTACTCCGCGCTTGCACTCGCGGTGCTGGCGGAGGAAGCGGGTGTGCCGGGGGGCGTATTCTCAGTCGTGACAGGTTCAGCTTCAGATATCGGCGGCGAAATGACCAGCAATCCGTTGGTGCGCAAGCTAAGCTTTACCGGTTCAACGGAAGTGGGGCGCGTGCTCATGGAGCAGACGGCGCCCACGATCAAGAAAGTCTCGATGGAGCTCGGCGGCAACGCGCCGTTCATTGTGTTTGACGACGCCGATCTTGATGCGGCGGTTGAGGGCGCGATCGCGAGCAAATACCGCAACGCGGGCCAAACCTGTGTGTGTGCGAACCGCCTGTATGTGCACGAGAGCGTCTACGACGACTTCGCGCGCAAACTGGTGCAGGCCGTCGGTACGCTCAAAGTGGGCGATGGCTTAGAAGACGGCGTGACCGTCGGGCCGCTCATCGATGAGCCGGCCGTTCGCAAGGTACAGGAACATATCGACGACGCCCTGGAACAGGGGGCAGAGGTGCTTGCCGGGGGCCGCGTTCACGCCTTGGGCGGTACGTTCTTCGAACCTACCGTGCTGGCGAATATGACCCCTGCCATGCGGGTTGCGCGCGAAGAAACCTTCGGGCCCGTTGCGCCGTTGTTCCGCTTCAGCAGTGACGAAGAAGTGGTCGCCATGGCCAACGATACGGAATTCGGCTTAGCCGCCTATTTCTACAGTCGCGACATCGGCCGGGTCTGGCGTGTAGCCGAGGGTCTCGAATATGGCATGGTGGGCATCAACACCGGCATATTGTCGAATGAAGCCGCCCCGTTCGGCGGCGTAAAGCAGTCGGGCCTTGGGCGCGAAGGCTCACACTTCGGGCTCGACGACTACATGGTGGTTAAGTATCTGTGCATGGGCCTCTAAGGTGTTCCACCCAGTAGGCAGTTGAAGCATCGTAGCCGGCATCCACCGGCTCGGTGCCTTCAAGCTGCTCGGTGAGGCCTTTCGCCAGCACTTTTCCGTACTCGACACCCCACTGATCGAAGGGGTTGATACCCCAGATCAGGCCCTGAACAAACACTTTGTGCTCGTAAAGCGCCAGCAGGGCACCCAGGGTATAGGGCGAGAGCCGCTGCAGAATAATCAGGTTAGAGGGCCGGCCGCCGCCATAAACGCGGTGACGCGCGAGCCATTCAGCGCGTTCCTCGGGCATGCCGTCGGCCAGGCATTCCTTTAGTGCTTCTTCGTACGACTTGCCTTGCAGCAATGCGCGGCGCTGCGCCAGGCAGTTTGCCAGCAGAATGCGATGGTGGTGCGGCCAGCCATGATCGGCGTGTGCGCAAATAATGAAGTCGACCGGTGCGCCGTCGCTGCCCTGATGCAGCCACTGGAAGAAGGTGTGCTGTGCGTCGGTGCCCGGCATGCCCCATACAGCGGGGCCGGTGGGTACGCTTACGCGTTCGCCGGCAATATCTACCGATTTCCCCAACGACTCCATTTCGAGCTGCTGGATATAGGGCACAAGATTGGCAAGGCGGAAGTCGTACGGGGCGATGTTGAGGGAACCATAGCCCAACACACTTCGATTCACGATGCCCGACAACGCCATCTGAATGGGCGCGTTCTCGCTGAAGGGTGCTTCGGCAAAGTGCTTGTCCATGGCCGCCGCACCCGCTTGCATGCCGGCAATGACGTCTGCGCTGACCGCCAGAGCTGTCGTGAGGCTTACGGCCGACCAGAGCGAGAACCGCCCACCAACCCAATCCCAGATCTTGAACGTGTGAGCTTCAGGTACACCCCATCCAAGCGCTGCCTCGCGGCGGGCCGTAATGGCGATAATTTGTTTATAGGGATCGGCAACCCCTGCGGCTTGAAGCCACTCGAGCGCACGTTGGCCGTTTTCCAATGTCTCGGATGTGGTGAATGACTTCGATGCCATCACGATGAGCGTATCGTGCGGGTCGAAACCAGCCAGGCCACCTTGAATGGCATGCCCGTCGATGTTGGCCACGAAATGCACGCGCCGCCAGGTACCGGCATAGCCGAAGGCCGCTACCGCCAGCCGCACGCCCCAGTCGCTGCCGCCGATACCGATGTGCACGATATTGCGCCAGCGCCTTTCAGAGTCGGCAGTATGGATAAATTCGATAAGCCGCTGTCGCTCTGCGGCGACCTCGGGTACAGCGGCGGGCGCACGCAATGCGGTGTGCCAGGCAGCGCGATCTTCGGTGACATTAACGACCTCGCCATCGAGTAGGCGACGGCGGGCGTTGTCGAAGTCGCGAGCAGCAAGCAGTGCCTCAGACGCTTCTTGAAGCGCGGGCGAGCTGTATTGACCGCTAATGTCGAGGTCGATACCCGCTGCATTGATAACAGACAGGCGTGAGGCGTCGATCGTCGCAGACTTGGCTGCTTTCTCGAATTGCGCCCACTCCGGCAACTGGGTGAGACCTGTAAAACCGGCCTGGCCGGTAACCGCCTGTGTGTTGAGGTTCTGAATCACGCTTGCTCCCGATGCGATGCCATCATGGAGCAATTGTAGTGCCGCGCTTAGTGAGCGGCGCGGGGATCAGCGACGGCGGCGCTGTGCCGAGGCTCCGGCAGGGCGACCTGCGATGTGCCGATAGACGATGCGGGCCTTGCCCAGATCGTAGGGAGACATCTCGAGCGACACTTTATCGCCGGCGAGAATCCTGATGTGATGCTTGCGCATTTTGCCGCCGGTGTAGGCGACGACGGCGTGACCATTATCGAGTGTCACGCGGAAACGGGAATCGGGCAGGACTTCAGTGACGAGGCCACCCATTTCGATGAGTTCTTCTTTAGCCAT
>CAZPYF010000126.1:0-7082 GCA_964590015.1 uncultured Burkholderiaceae bacterium | reverse complement strand
TATGAAGTGCTTACGGCGTTCTTCCTGGAAGCCGGCTTCCTCGGCGTAATGCTGTTCGGCATGCAACGGGTCGGGCTGGGCCTGCACTTCATGTCGACGATCATGGTTGCGCTGGGTACGCTGCTTTCGGCTACGTGGATCCTGGCTTCAAACAGCTGGATGCAGACGCCAACGGGCTACGAAATCATCGACGGCATTGCCGTGCCAGTAGATTGGCTGGCGGTTATTTTCAACCCTTCATTCCCTTACCGCCTGGTGCATATGACGCTGGCGGCCTACCTGGTCACGGCATTGATGGTGGCCGCTTCAGCAGCGTGGCACATGTTGCGCGGCAACTCCGAGCCGGCGGTGCGCAAAATGTTCTCGATGGCGTTGTGGATGCTATTGCTTGCAGCGCCCCTGCAGGCCGTCGTGGGCGACTTCCATGGCTTGAATACGCGCGAGCATCAGCCAGCGAAGCTGGCGGCCATCGAAGGCCACTGGGAAAATTCCCCCGGTGAAGCGGTACCGCTCACTGTCTTCGCGTGGCCTGACATGGAAGCGGAGACGAACCGCTACGCTCTTGAGATTCCCCATTTGGGCAGCCTGATTCTCACCCACAGCTGGTCGGGGCAGTTTCCCGGCCTGAAGGAGTTCCCGCCCGACGAGCGCCCTTACGTTCCGATCGTATTCTGGTCGTTCCGCGTCATGGTGGGCTTGGCGTTCCTGATGATCGGCCTGGCGGTGTACGGTGCCTGGAAGCGGTGGCGTGGGCAGCTATACGAGCCGTCGGCTCGGGGGTTGTGGCGGTATGCGCTGTATATGGGCCCCGCGGGCATCATCGCGATGTTGGCGGGCTGGTTCACCACGGAAACAGGCCGCCAGCCCTGGGTCGTGTACGGGGTGATGCGTACGGCCGACGCGGTGAGCCCGCACGACGCTTTCGAGGTGGGGCTGACGCTGGTGATGTTTATCATCGTGTACTTCTTCGTATTTGGCGCAGGCACGGTGTACATGCTGCGGCTCATCAAGCGCGGGCCTGTTGCGCTCGATGATGGCGGGCCCGAGGGCGGGCCGGGCGAACAGCGCACACCGGCGCGCCCGATATCGGCCGCCATGGAGCCCGGTACGCGGGCCGATACGACACAGGGGCGCTAGTCATGGGCATCGACCTCACACTGATTTGGGCTGTCATTATCTTGTTCGGCATACTGATGTATGTCGTGATGGATGGATTCGACCTGGGTATCGGAATTCTGTTCCCGTTCTTCGGCGATGAGTCTGACCGCGATGTCATGATGAACACGGTGGCGCCGGTGTGGGACGGCAACGAAACCTGGCTGGTGCTGGGGGGTGCCGGCCTGCTGGCGGCCTTTCCACTCGCCTATTCGGTAATCCTCAGCGCATTCATGCTGCCGCTTATCTTCATGTTGCTCGGGCTGATTTTTCGCGGTGTGGCGTTTGAGTTTCGGTTCAGGGCTACTGCCGAACGGCGCCACTTATGGAACTGGGCCTTTATCGGCGGGTCGTTGGTCGCCACGTTTTTCCAAGGCGTGACGCTGGGGGCGTATCTTGATGGGGTGGATGTGGTGTCGCGGCAGTTCGTGGGCGGCGCGTTTGACTGGTTCCGACCTTTTCCGCTCTTCACGGGTGCCGCCTTGGTCGTCGCCTATGCGCTGCTCGGGTGCACCTGGCTCATCATGAAGACCGACGGGCAGCTACAGGCGCGCATGATCGCCCTGGCCCGGCCTCTAGTGTTCGCGCTTGTGGCGGTCATTGTGGTGGTGAGCGTGTGGACACCCATTGCGCACGAAGCCATTCGCGAGCGATGGTTCAGCCTTCCCAATCTCTATTGGTTCGCCCCGGTACCTGTGCTTGTATTGGTGTGCGGCTGGTGGCTGCTGCAAACGCTCGGGGCTCGGCCGCACGCCGGCCCGTTCGTGCTGACCTTGTGCCTGGTGTTTCTGGGTTACAGCGGGCTGGGCATCAGCCTGTGGCCCAATATCATTCCGCCGGATATCGATCTGTGGGCGGCCGCCGGCCCACCCGAAAGTCAGGGGTTCACCCTGGTGGGTGCGCTCTTCATCATTCCCATCATCCTGATGTATACGGCGTGGTCTTACTACGTGTTTCGCGGCAAGGTCAAGGCCGGCGAAGGCTACCACTAGGGGGCGAGGCGTGCGCGCAACGGTTCCACAATGGCTGCGCCGAATGGGCTGGTTCGTGGCGATTTGGATCGGCAGTGTGGCGGCGCTCGGGCTTGCCGCATGGTTGCTGCGTTTGCTCATGAGAGCGGTGGGAATGTCGCCGCCGTAACGTGCCGCATCGAGCGGTTCAAGGCGCCAGTTTTGCTATCGGTCACCTTGCTTCGGGAAGGGGCTCGGGTTAACTTTGATGGGTTAGTCGCCCCTGTTTTGGCTGGCCCGGTTACCGCGACATCGGGTCTTATAATCCCACGCCTGAACTTGCGGCCGGCGATCTCTCTCGCCCGCGCGCGTCAACAAGGATCCATAGCATGCAACATCTGGAAAGTGCCGTCATTGCCCTGGCGGAACCCCAAGACATTTCCACCGAAGTTCTCATCGAAAAGTACGCCAAGAACGGCGAGAAGACCATTCGCGAAGTACGTGCGCGGGTGGCCACCGCGCTGGCTCAAGTTGAAGAGCCCAAGCAGCGAAAGAAGTACGCCGATGAGTTCCTCTGGGCGATGGAGCATGGTTTCGTGCCCGCTGGGCGCGTGAACAGTGCGGCCGGCACCGACCTTCAAAGCACGCTTATCAACTGCTTCGTGCAGCCGGTGGGTGACTCCATCACCGAATCCGAGGGCGGCAAACCGGGCATCTATACCGCCTTGGCTCAAGCGGCTGAAACCATGCGGCGCGGTGGCGGCGTGGGCTACAACTTCTCGGCGATTCGGCCGCGCGGCGCCCAGGTGAAGGGCACTGGCAGCAGTGCATCTGGCCCGATTTCCTATATGCGGGTGTTTGACCGCTCGTGCGAAACGGTGGAATCGGCAGGGGCGCGTCGTGGCGCCCAGATGGCGGTGCTGAATGTCACGCACCCCGACGTCATGGAATTCATCACCGCCAAGCAAGAACGCGGTGAGCTCAACAACTTCAACGTTTCGGTCGGCGTCACCGATGCCTTCATGAACGCGGTCGTGGAAGACGGCGACTTCGAACTGACTCACAGCGTTGAACCGAACGCCGGCCTGAAAGAGAAGGGCGCTTACCTGCGCGACGATGGGCAGTGGGTGTACCGCAAGGTGCGCGCCCGCGAGGTGTGGGATCTGATCATGCAGAGCACGTATGCGGCCGCCGAGCCCGGCGTGCTGTATCTCGATCGCATCAATGAAGAAAACAACCTCGCTTATTGCGAACGCATCGAATCCACCAACCCGTGCGGCGAACAGCCGCTGCCCGATTATGGGTGCTGCTGCCTGGGCAGCCTGAACCTTACGGCTTATGTGCGTTCGCCGTTCAGCGATGAGGCCGGTTTCGACTACGAAGAAATGCGCAAGGCCACGCGTCTGGCTGTTCGCATGCTCGATAACGTGCTCACCGCCACCAAGTGGCCGCTCGAAGAGCAGAAGCTTGAGGCCGACGCCAAGCGCCGTCTCGGCCTGGGGTTCACCGGGCTGGGCGACACGCTGATCATGCTCGGCCAACGCTATGATTCCGAAGAAGGCCGTGAACTGGCCGAGCGCATGGCGCGTGAAATGCGCGACGCTGCCTACGAGGCATCGGTTGAGCTGGCCCGCGAACGCGGCGCATTCCCCTTGTTCGACGCCGACAAGTACTTGGCTTCGGGCTTTGCCTCGCGTCTGCCCGACACCCTCAAGGCTCAAATTCGCAAGCATGGCCTGCGCAACTCGCATCTGACCTCCATCGCGCCTACCGGCACGATTTCTTTGGCCTTTGCCGATAACGCGTCGAATGGCATCGAGCCCGCCTTCTCGTGGTTCTACAGCCGCCTGAAGCGCATGCCCGATGGCAGCAAGAAGGAATACACAGTTGAAGACCACGCCTATCGCGTCTATCGCGCCATGGGCGGCGACACTGACAATCTGCCTGAAGCGTTTGTCAGCGCACTGGAAATCTCGGCCTTTGATCACATGCTCATGGTCGCCACCGTGGCGCCCCATGTGGATGCCGCCATCTCCAAGACCGTGAACGTTCCCGAAGACTATCCGTATGAAGACTTCAAAGATCTTTATATGGAAGCCTGGCGTCGTGGCTTGAAGGGCATTACCACCTATCGCCCCAACAACATTCTTGGCGCGGTGTTGTCGGTGCCTGCGGAAGCCGCCGCTGCCACTGCGAGCCCGAGCACGCCTGAGCCCATCAAGTTGTCGGAGCAAGACAAGCGTATGGTGCTCACTGAAGTCATGAAGTCGCCGCCTCTGGCGTCGCTGCGTTGGCCTTCGCGCCCGAGCCTGCCGGCCGGTGCGGCGGGGTGGGTTAGCGAAACGATCCGTACACCACAAGGTGAGTTTGCCGTTGTCGTGGCTGACCAAGCCAACGTGCCCTTCGAGGTGTGGGTGCTCGGCGGCCAGCCACCACGCGGGCTCGACGCCATTGCCAAGACGCTCTCGACCGACATGCGTGCGAATGACCGCGGTTGGCTGCGCAAGAAGCTCTCGGTGCTGTCGCGCGCCTACGGCGATGGCTTCAGCATGCCCATGCCGCCGAATGGTGATCCCATTCAGGTGCCTAGCGCCACGGCGGCGCTCGCGCGGCTGGTGGAGTGGCGCTACGACGCCCAAGGCGCGCTCGAAGCACGCCCCGATGATCCATCGCCCGTGTTGAACGCGTTGTTTGCGCCGCACGAACCCAAGACGGGCACCGACGGTACCCTGGCTTGGGTGGCCGACGTACGCAACCCGTCGACGGGCGACGATTTTGTGCTGATGCTCAAAGAGTTGCAGATGCCTGATGGCAGCCGCCGCCCCTACAGTATGTGGCTCACCGGCGAGCACCCGGTTGCGCTCGACGGCCTTTGCAAGCTGTTGAGCCTTGATATGCGGGTCATCGACCCGGCCTGGATCGGCATGAAGCTGCGCAAGCTGCTGAACTATGCAGAGCCTCGCGGCGACTTCTTGGCTCGCGTGCCGGGTTCAGAGCGCCAGGAAAACTATCCGTCGACGGTGGCCTATATCGCTCGGCTGGTGATTCACCGTTACGCGATGCTGGGTATTCTCACGGAAGAGGGCCTGCCCATCAACGCCATGGGTGTGGTGGCCGATGAACCGGTCGCACCGCGTGCGGCGCATGCCCAAGCAGCCATGGTGGGCAAGCCCTGCCAGGAATGCGGCAACCACACCGTTATCAAGAAAGACGGCTGCGAGTTCTGCACCGCGTGCGGGGCTATTGGGGCTTGCGGATAAAGACGGCGAGCCGCATGCGAGCGGCTTAACGGAGAGACCTGTGGAGGCGGTGGCGCAATTTACTGCTTGCGCGTTCGCCGCTTCACGGTCCCGCCGTCGTACACATATTCATCGACCTGACCCGGTGTTTCGATGCTGGGGGTCTGTAACACGAGTTGATGGGAATCCGCGCTGACTTTTATTTGTTCTGAGCACGAACCGAACTCGGGCGAGACTTTGTAACCGCCCGAGCTCAAGACCACCCACCGATAAGACACCGGGCAGGTTTCGTTGCCTTTGCTGATAGTTACTAACGCCGCTTGAGATTCCGGCATACTGAACGCGTAACTAATATTCAACATCCCACTGACGGGTGGCTCGAGCACTATGCCGTTGAGTTTCAGACGGGCTTCGTAGATATATTCGCTTTCGCCTACGGCGAGCGTGCCATATGGGGTAGGCAGCTCAATCAATTTGGGTGGGATGGGCCAGTTGGTTTCGGTTGCGGCAAACGTGGTACTGCATGCCAGCAGAAGCGGGGCCACCAGACTGCGAATCAAGGAAGAAGACGAACGCATAATGCTTTGAATACGTTGACGCGCATAGGCAACGAGTTGCGCAACTCGATCCTTCATTACATTTCATTTCGTCTCCTCTTGCAAGCGTTAAGCTCCCAGTGAAAACACCCCCATTTCGTATCGCTGCAGTGCTAAGCCGCGACGAAGTATGATTGAGGCTGCGCTCGACTCCACGCCCGCACTCATTTCGCATTCCTGTGTCAAAAAGTTCAATCATGCCGCCCATGTCGGGCATCTCAGCCGAGACGGGTGGTGCCCCCGCCCCCATCCCTCCAAGCCCGCCGGTCAGCTACCAGCTCGATCATGCTGCCGAGTGCGAGCTGCCCACACCCTGGGCGGTTTTCCGCTTGCACGCCTTCGTCGACCCCGCCAACGGCAAGGAGCATCTGGCGCTCGTGTTAGGTGACGTCAGTGGCACCGAGCCGGTGTTGACGCGCGTTCACTCGGAATGCCTTACCGGAGACGGCCTGTTCAGCCAACGTTGTGATTGCGGCGCCCAACTCGAGACGGCTCTGCGGCGTATCGCGGAAGAGGGGCGCGGCATGGTGCTTTACCTGCGCCAGGAAGGCCGAGGAATCGGGTTGGTGAACAAGATTCGGGCGTATCAGCTGCAAGACGCCGGAGCCGATACCGTCGAGGCCAACGAACAGCTGGGCTTCCCGGCGGACATGCGGCGTTACGATCTGTGCCAGCCCATGCTGAAGTATCTGGGCGTGAGGGCCTTGCGGCTCATGACCAATAATCCACGCAAGGTGCAAGCCATGGAAAGGCTCGGCATGGTCGTGAGCGAGCGCCAGCCCATACAAGTGAATCGCAATCCGTACAACGAAGGGTATCTCAGCACCAAAGCCGCCAAACTGGGGCATTGGTTGAAAGATAAGCTGTGATGGCGGCCGAGCCACAAAACGGAAACTGAGCCACCACTAGAACGGTGGCAACAGATGGAAGGTCCGGCCGCGACGGAACGGGCTTTTGTCAAACCGAAGGGCTTGTGCAAAACCGTACAGGTACAGGAACGTAAAAAGGGCTCCCATGGGAGCCCTTCGTTGTGGGGCTGCGAACGACTTAGGCTTCGGCCAGAGCCTCGTTGCGCGCGGCGCTTACGGCCTCTTCGATCTGCTGCGTGGCCGTTTGCAGCGCGGTGCTACGGCTGTCGGCGC
>CAZPYF010000125.1:0-7098 GCA_964590015.1 uncultured Burkholderiaceae bacterium | reverse complement strand
GATAATGGCCGCCCGAGTAGCCGGTGTGCCGAGCCCACGCTCCGACATGGCCTCGCGCAAGGCCTCGTCGTCGACCAGCTTGCCGGCGCCTTCCATGGCCGACAGCAACGTGGCTTCCGTGAAGCGCGCCGGTGGCTTGGTGGTGAGGTCGCGCACTTCGATACCATCGGTTCTGACGCGTTCATCGGGCGTAACAGGCACAAGCATGCTGTCGTCGCCCTGCGCTTCACGGCCGTAGATCGCGAGCCAACCGGGGCTCACCAGCACCTTCCCTTCTGTCTTGAAGCGGTGTTCAAGCACCTGCGTGATGCGAGTGGTGAGGCGGAACTCGGCCGACGGGAAGAAGACGGCCAGGAAGCGGCGCAATACCAGGTCGTAGATTTTGCTTTCGGCATCAGACAGCTCGCGCGGAATCTGCAGCGTGGGAATGATGGCGAAGTGATCGGAGACTTTCTTGTTGTCGAAGATACGGCGGCTGGGTTTCACCCAGCCCTTTTCGCACACCGTGGCGGCGAACGAGCGTACCGGCGCGGCCGCACCGCTGTCGGCCTGAGCCAGGGTCTGCATGGTCTGCTGCACCGTGCTGACGTAGTCTTCGGGCAGATAACGTGAGTCGGTACGCGGGTAGGTGAGCGCCTTATGGCGTTCATACAGCGTTTGAGCCAATGCCAGCGTGGTCTTGGCCGAAAACCCGAAGCGGCCGTTGGCCTCGCGTTGCAACGAGGTGAGGTCAAACAATGCCGGGGAGGCCTGTGTAGACGGGCGCGATTCTTCGCTCACGGTGCCGGGCTGGCCTTCGCAGGCGCGTACGATCTCTTCGGCTTGTTCACGCGACCACAGGCGAAAGTCGCGGCGCTCGGCATCGTCTTCGCTTTTGCGGAACTCCGGGTCGAACCAACGACCGGCATACTGGCCGGCGGCGGCGCCGAACTCGGCATGCACTTCCCAATAATCGCGCGGCTGGAAGCGCCGGATACGCTCTTCACGTTCAGCCACGATGGCGAGCGTGGGGGTTTGCACACGCCCGACCGGGGTCTTGAAGAAGCCGCCGTCTTTACTGTTGAAGGCGGTCATGGCGCGCGTGCCGTTGATACCCACCAGCCAGTCGGCTTCGGCTCGGGAACGGGCGGCCGATTCCAGCGGCTTCAGGGCCTCGTCTTCGCGCAGCTCATTGAAGGCTTCACGGATGGCCTGCTGGGTCATGGAACGCAGCCAGAGGCGCTGTACGGGCTTCTTGACGCCCGAATACTGCACGATATAGCGAAAGATCAGTTCGCCTTCGCGGCCCGCGTCGCAGGCGTTGATGATGCTGTCGACGTCTTTGCGTTTCAGCAGCTTTACCAGCAGCTTGAGGCGTTCGGCGCTGCGCTTGTCGGTCGGGCCCAGTTCAAATTTCGGAGGAATCACGGGTAGATGCGCAAAACTCCACTTGCCGCGCACCGGGTCGTTGGGCGCAACCAGGGTAAGCAGGTGCCCAATACTGGAAGCCAGCACGTAGCGATCGCTCTCGAAATAATCGCCTTCCCGAGTGAACCCGCCCAACGCTCGAGAAATATCGAGTGCGACGGAAGGTTTTTCGGCAATGATGAGCGTTTTGTTCATGTGATTCCAAAGACTGCAGTGGGCAGCAATAGCGCGGATGATACGGGCGGTCAATCGTTGCGCGCAAGTTGACGGCGGTGGCGTGCGCCCCATAAAGGCACGGCCCGAGACCAGAACGATTCAATGTCCCTGACCCTGAGTGTATCGAAACCCAGTTTTTGCCAAGCCCGCTGCAAAGTTCGTACCGGGTCGTTGAGGTCGAGCGCCGGTGCATGGTTCTGTTTTGAGAGCTTGCGGCCATGCTCGTCGTAGAGCAGGGGCACATGCAGCACGCGGGGCGGTGTGTATCCAAGGCAGCGCGCCAGTACCTGCTGGCGGGCAGTGGAGTCGAGCAGGTCGGCGCCTCGCACGATATCGGTGATGCCTTGCAGGCCGTCATCCACCACCACCACAAACTGATACGCCCATAGGCCGTCGGCCCGGCGCACGATAAAGTCGCCGACTTCACGCGCCACATCTTGCGTATGGTGGCCATGCCAGCGGTCATGAACGTCTTCGATGCCGGGCGGCACACGCAGGCGCCAGGCTCGCGCCTGGCGGCCGGGTGCCAATCCTTCACGGCACGTGCCGGGGTAAGGGCCGCCCAGGAGCATGCTGCGCGTGCAGGCACACCCATAGACGCGCCCTTGTGACTCCAGCCGCTCGAAGGCGTCTTGATACAGGCGCAGCCGCTCGGATTGCCAGACGGGCGGTTCGTCCCAGTGCATGCCCAAGGCGTGCAGTTGCTGCATGATCACCGTATCCGCGCCGGCCACGACCCGAGGCGTATCAATGTCTTCGATACGCAGCAACCACAGGCCGTCGTGTGCGCGCGCGTCGAGGTAGCTGGCCATTGCGGCCAGCAACGAACCGTCGTGAAGGGGGCCGCTGGGGCTCGGAGCGAAGCGCCCCCGATACACTGCGGGGTTACGCGCGCCTTCGCCCGGCATGGTACGGCCCGGCGCTTAGTGCGACACGCTGGATCGCTCGCCGTTCAACAGCTCTTCGAGCAGCAGGTGGTCGACCTCAGTTTCCTGGTTCCACAGCACCATCAGGGCGATGATGCGCATGCGATCAAGCGAGACGGGTGTTTCGTCGATGGCCTGCGCGCGCTCGATGAGGATCTCGCGCAGCGCCGGCCGCAATACACCGGAATTCTGCAAGAAGGTGATGAAGCCGATGGCTTCACTGCCCAACGCAAAATACTCTTCGTCGGTATAGACGCGCATGCTGGCGTCGGAAGCGTGCTCGACAGGGCTGAAGCGTTCGCTGCTTTGAGCCAAGCCGTGCAGCCAGCCGAGCGCCTCGTCGATGTCTTCATGCTCGAAGCCGACAGCCGCCAGTTTATGGGCCAGGACGTCGGCCTTGGGGCACGCTTGGGGGGTGTAGTAATTCTCGAACAGATAAACCAGGATATCGAACATAGTTTGGTCCGGATTCCTGCAACATTTCGGGTTGAAACGGTCGGGCAGGTGATCGTAATCGCAAATCCAGCAACTGACTTTACGCTGTTTCAGACGCCCGGGCAAATCCGGCGTGCCGAGCTGCGGGCCGCCGAGGTTGTCGAACCCCGGAGACCCGCATGAAGCGGTGCGCCAGCTGTGGAGAGTGGCTCTTTAAGGCTGGGCGTCGCTGATTGCAATAAGCTGGGTGCCGTCGGTGACTTGGTCGCCCTGCTGGTAGAACACTTCCTCGACCACGCCATCGCGCGGCGAGAAAATGGTGTGCTCCATCTTCATGGCTTCCATAACCAGCAACGGGTCGCCGCTCTTTACCGAGTCGCCTGCCTTCACGCTCACCGTGATGATCTTCCCTGGCATGGGGGCCGTCAGGCTGCCGCCGGCGTCAGTGGCTTCGTCTTGAGCGTGCGCGACGGCATCATGCAGGCTCAGTATGTGCGCCTCGCCGTCACGATAGACGGTAAGTGACTCGCCACGTAGCAGCACTTCGCCGTTCTCATCGCGCCCATCCAGGCGAATACGCATCACACTGCGCGCCGGATCTGACGACACACCCACCCAGTCCAGCGTCTGTCGCGTGTCGCCGCGAACATACGTCCATTCACCGCCATTGCGCTGCAACTCGATGTCGCAGGCTTGGCCATCGATATCGAGGAAATTGAAGACGCGGGTATGTTGGCCGGAGACCCGCCAACCGTCGGCGACATCCCAAGGGTCGGATCCGGCCGCGCTTTTCGGGCCACCCGTGCCGGCATAGCCGGCTGACTGCAGCAACGCCGTGGCGGCCAAGGCCAGTGTTGTGTCTTCAACGGTATCGTGCTGCGGAAACAGTGAATCGTGGCGGCGTTCGATCAGACCGGTGTCGAGGTCTGCGGAAGCAAAGGCCTCATCAGCCATGAGCCTGCGCAAGAAGGAGATATTTGTTTGCAGGCCCGCTACGCGTATTTCGCCCAACGCCCGGAGCATGCGCGCCCGGGCTTCATCGCGGTTGCGGCCATGCACGATGAGCTTGGCAATCATGGGATCATAATGCGGCGAAATGGTGTCGCCCGTGCGCACGCCGCCGTCTACTCGTATATCGCCCAGCGCAAATTCGACATGCGCCGGGAACTCGAGCATGTCGAGCGTGCCGATGGAAGGCAGAAAGCCCTTGTCGGGGTTCTCGGCGTAGATGCGAGCCTCGATGGCATGGCCGAAAATGTCCAGATCTTCCTGGGCCGCGGGAAGTCGCTCACCGGCGGCCACGCGTAACTGCCATTCCACCAGGTCTTCGCCGGTGATCATCTCCGTGACGGGGTGTTCAACCTGTAGGCGCGTATTCATTTCCATGAAATAGAAGCGCCCGTCAGGTTCGGCAATGAATTCCACAGTGCCTGCCCCCACGTAGCCCACGGCGCGTGCGGCCGCGACCGCCGCTTCGCCCATGGCACGCCGACGTTCGTCGGTCATTCCGGGCGCGGGCGCCTCTTCGATCACCTTCTGGTGGCGCCGCTGCACCGAACAGTCGCGTTCAAACAGATGCAGGTAATTGCCATGAGTGTCGGCGAAGACCTGGATCTCGATGTGGCGGGGCTTCTGAAGATAGCGTTCGATCAACACGCGGTCGTCGCCGAAGCTGCTGGCTGCTTCGCGTTTGCATGAGGCGAGCGCTTCGATGAATTCAGCGCTCGACGTGACAATGCGCATGCCTTTGCCGCCGCCGCCTGCACTGGCCTTGATGAGCACCGGATAACCGATGGCGTCGGCCTGCTCGCGCAGAAACACAGGCTCTTGATTCTCGCCGTGGTAACCCGGCACCAATGGCACACCGGCCTTTTCCATGAGCGCCTTGGCGGCTGATTTACTGCCCATGGCTGCAATGGCGTCGGCCGGTGGGCCGACGAAGATGAGCCCTGCGGCTTCGCAGGCGCGGGCGAAGGCCTCGTTCTCAGAAAGAAAGCCGTAACCGGGGTGGATGGCCTGCGCGCCGGTCTGGAGCGCGGCCTCGATGATGGCGTCGCCTCGTAAGTAACTGGCGCGCGGCTCGGCGGCGCCGATGTGCACCGCCACGTCGCACACAGCGGGGTGGCGCGCATGGGCGTCGGCGTCGGAATAGACGGCGACCGTGCGCAGCCCCATCTTTCGTGCGGTGGCAGCGACGCGGCAAGCGATTTCGCCGCGATTGGCGATCAGCAATGTTTCAAACACGGCTACTCCTCTTTACATGCGGAAGACGCCGAAGCGGGTGGCTTCGAGCGGTGCGTTCAGGGCGGCGGACAACGACAAGGCGAGCACGCGCCGGGTGTCGGCGGGCCGTATGATGCCGTCGTCCCAAAGTCGGGCCGTGGCGTAATAAGGGTGGCCTTCGCGCTCGTACTGATCGCGTATCGGCGCTTTGAAGGCCTCTTCTTCGTCGGCGCTCCAGCTGTCTCCCCGGCCTTCGATGCCGTCGCGGCGTACCGTAGCCAGAACGCTGGCCGCCTGTTCGCCGCCCATGACGGAAATGCGGGCGTTGGGCCACATATAAAGCATGCGTGGGCCGAAGGCCCGACCGCACATGCCGTAGTTACCCGCGCCGAACGAACCGCCGATGATCACGGTGAACTTGGGCACGGCGGCGGTGGAAACGGCGGTCACCATCTTCGCACCATGCCGGGCAATGCCCTCGTTCTCGTATTTGCGCCCCACCATGAAGCCCGTGATGTTCTGCAGGAAGACCAGCGGAATGCGTCGCTGGCAGCACAGCTCGATGAAGTGAGTACCTTTCTGCGCGGCTTCAGAGAACAGGATGCCGTTGTTGGCGATGATGCCGACCGGCATGCCGTGAATATGGGCAAACCCAGTGACCAATGTGGTGCCGAAGCGCGCCTTGAACTCGTCGAATTCCGAGCCGTCAACAATGCGGGCAATGACTTCGCGCACGTCATAAGGCTTGCGGGTGTCGAACGGAATCACACCGTCGAGTTCGGCCGGGTCGTACAGCGGTTCCACAACTTCCCGGCGCGCAAGCTGCTCCGGCTTCTGGCGGTTCAGGCGGCCGACCGCCTCGCGGGCCAGTGCCAGCGCGTGCAGGTCGTTGTTGGCCAGATAGTCGGCCACGCCCGAGAGCCGGGTATGGACGTCGCCGCCACCGAGATCTTCAGCGGTGACCTCTTCACCTGTGGCGGCCTTTACCAGCGGGGGGCCGCCCAGAAAGATGGTGCCCTGGTTCTTCACGATGATCGACACGTCGCTCATGGCGGGCACATAGGCGCCGCCGGCCGTGCATGAACCCATCACCACTGCAACCTGCGCGATGTCTTGGGATGACATCACGGCCTGGTTGTAGAAGATGCGCCCGAAGTGGTCGCGGTCGGGGAAGACCTCGTCTTGGTTCGGCAGGTTTGCGCCTCCAGAATCTACGAGATAGATACATGGCAGGTTGTTCTCGCGAGCAATGTCTTGCGCACGCAAATGTTTCTTCACCGTGATTGGGTAATACGTGCCGCCCTTCACGGTGGCATCGTTGCAGACAATCACGCATTCCTGGCCGGCCACCCGGCCGATGCCGGTGATGATGCCGCCGCCCGGTGCGGCGTTGTCATACATGTCATGGCCCGCCAGTGGCGAAAACTCCAGGAAGGGCGAGCCGGGGTCAAGCAGACGTTCGACACGGTCGCGCGGCAGCAGCTTTCCCCGGGCGAGATGCTTTTGGCGTGCAGCCTCGCTGCCCCCTTCAGCGTAACGGGCCAGTTTGTCGCGCAGGTCGTCGACCAGCGCCTGCATGGCCTGGGCGTTTTCGGTGAAGGCGGCTGAGCGTGTGTTGATGTTCGATTCGATAACGGGCATTGCGCTTCCTGATAACAACTCAAACCATCTCAAGCGCAATGGCCACGGCTTCGCCGCCGCCAATGCACAACGAGGCCATGCCGCGCTTGCCGCCCTGCTTGCGCAACGCGCCGACCAGCGTGGCCATGAGGCGAGCACCCGAAGCACCAATGGGGTGTCCCAGGGCTGTAGCGCCACCATGAATGTTGACCTTATCGTGCGGCAGCTTGAGATCGGCCATGGCGGCCATGGTGACCACGGCAAAGGCTTC
>CAZPYF010000124.1:0-7108 GCA_964590015.1 uncultured Burkholderiaceae bacterium | reverse complement strand
GTGCTCAACGCCTTCGAGCTCATGAAAGCCATGATCGAGGCCGGTGCTGCGGGCGTGCACTTCGAAGATCAACTCGCTGCCGTGAAGAAGTGCGGCCACATGGGCGGCAAGGTGCTGGTGCCCACACGCGAAGCCGTTGCGAAGCTGGTGGCCGCTCGTCTGGCCGCCGACGTGCTCAACGTTCCTGCATTGCTGGTTGCACGTACTGACGCTGATGCGGCGGATCTGGTAACGAGCGACGTCGATGAGAATGATCGCGCCTTTATCACCGGCGAGCGCACCATCGAAGGGTTCTTCCGCACGCGCCCAGGCATTGAACAAGCCATCTCGCGCGGATTGGCTTACGCACCCTACGCCGATCTGGTGTGGTGCGAAACGTCAACGCCCAATCTCGACTATGCGCGTCAGTTCGCGGAAGCCATTCACCGTCAGTTCCCCGGCAAACTGCTGGCCTACAACTGCTCGCCGTCGTTCAACTGGAAGAAGAACCTCGACGACGATACGATTGCCAAGTTCCAGCGCGAGTTGGGTGCCATGGGTTACCGCTTCCAGTTCATTACGCTGGCGGGTTTCCATGCCCTGAATTACGGTATGTTCGAACTTGCGCATGGCTATGCACGCCGTCAAATGAGCGCCTTTGTCGAGCTGCAAGAGAAGGAATTTGCGGCGGCAGACCTGGGCTTCACAGCGGTCAAGCACCAGCGCGAAGTGGGCACCGGTTACTTCGATTCCGTCACGCAGACTATCGAAGGAGGGCAGTCGTCCACCACCGCACTTACGGGTTCCACTGAAGAAGCACAGTTCGAACACTCCGCCGCCTGATAGTTGGCTACTAGCGCCCGGCCCGCTGTCGAATCCGGCAGCGGGCCGGGCCCGTTTCGGATGTCCGAAACGCGAGAGTCGCGCCTTGAGGGGGTGCCGGCCCATAGTGCAAGATGACCAATCATTGATCTAGATCAAGCAGTGCCCCTACGCGCGAGGCTATAGTCTCCGCATGCCCGCGATGTCCATCTTCTCGACCCCAACGACGCTGTCCGATTCGGATCGTCATCGGCGTCGGCATATGCTCGCCCGGCTAGGGCTCGCCTGGCTGGCCATGATGCAAGTCATGATGTTCGCCTTCCCTGGCTATCTTCGCCACGAAGGCATGGCGCCCGACAATCTCCAATTGCTCGACCAGGCCATCTTCCTGATGAACTGGATCAGCCTGCTCATTTCTGTTCCCGTGGTGCTTTACTGCGCACAGCCGGTATGGGCCGGTGCGTTGCATCGACTCGCCCAGGGGCGCATCACCATGGACGTGCCGGTGGCGTTGGGCATTGTGGTGGCATTCGTGCCCAGCGTGTATGCCACGTGGGCCGGCCGCGGTGAAGTATATTTCGACTCGGTCGCGATGTTCGTGGCCTTTCTGCTTAGTGCACGCTATCTAGAATTATGTGCGCGCCAGACAGTTGAGGCTGGCGGCGCACACTCGGCCATCGAGGCATTCCGGCTCTCGGTGTCTGATCACGCCAACCGTCTGGCGTTCTGGTTCGTTGCCGTCCAGGTGGTGCTGGCTTTCATTGCCGGGGCGGTCTGGTGGTTCTACATCGATCCGGGCCACGCCGTGCCCGTCATGGTGGCCATGTTCGTCATGAGCTGCCCCTGTGCCATGGCCATGGCCGTACCGTCCACGGTTTCCGCTGCGCATGCCACGTTGGCCGCGCGTGAACCTGTCTCCGATTCTGATGTCGCCCGGCTTGTCGTGGCGGCGAGGCGCATCACACGTCAGAACCTCTATGGCTCGATCGTGTGGCACTTGCTCATGACACCGTTGGCCGCGATCGGCCTTGTCGCACCCTGGGTGGCGGCAATCAGCATGTTGTTGTCGTCGATGGCCGTCGCCGGCAATGCCTGGCGCATGTACCGACAACAGCTACGGGTCGCAGAGTCAGCCGCTTGGCCCGCCACGGCGGTTCAAGGTGGCGCATGACCGAATCCCTGTTCCTGTTATTGCCGTTGGCCCTCGCATTTGTGGTGCTGATCGGCGCGTTGTTCTGGTGGGCCATTTTTGCCGGCCAGTTCGACGATACGCAGTCGGGCGGTGAATCCATCTTGCACGACGACGATACGCCTCGGCCATCGGAGGCGCCCCGGCGCAAAGGGTAGCAGACCGTTAAAGGCCCGACGCAAAAACGGGCCCGAGCGGCGAGCCTTGCGCATTTAACCCACGTTATGTGGTGCCTGAACATCAGGCCGAACCAGTGTGATCACGGCATTGATTCAGATCAAGGCTGCACGCCAGTGCGTGCGGGATCATGCTCGCGAATTGTTTTTTACTTATTGAGGGGAAGCTCATGGGTACTTCCGATACGCTCGGAAAACAGCCTGAAGTCTTCAATTACGGCGTGGTGCGGCAGTTTGCGATCATGACCGTGGTGTGGGGGATCGTAGGCATGGCGGTCGGCGTCTGGATCGCCGCGCAACTGATATGGCCGGAATTGAATTTCGAGATTCCCTGGCTGAGTTATGGTCGCTTGCGGCCCCTGCATACCAACGCGGTGATTTTCGCGTTCGGTGGCAGCGCTTTGTTCGCGACATCGTATTACGTCGTGCAACGCACCAGTCAGGCGCGGCTGTTCAGCGACAAACTGGCTGCCTTCACCTTCTGGGGCTGGCAGGTCGTCATTGTGGCCGCGATTATCACGCTGCCGCTGGGCTACACCACAACAAAAGAGTACGCCGAGCTCGAGTGGCCGATTGATATCCTGATTGCAGCAGTGTGGATCGCATACGCCGTCGTGTTCTTCGGCACGATCGTGAAGCGTCGGGTGAAGCATATCTACGTAGCCAACTGGTTCTTCGGCTCGTACATCCTCACCATTGCCGTGCTGCACATCTTCAACAACCTCGAAATTCCGGTGTCGATGTGGAAGTCGTATTCCCTCTACGCCGGCGTGCAGGATGCCATGGTGCAGTGGTGGTACGGCCATAACGCCGTGGGCTTTTTCCTCACCACGAGCTTTCTCGGCATGATGTATTACTTCGTGCCGAAGCAAGCCGAACGCCCCATCTTCTCGTATCGCCTGTCGATCGTGCACTTCTGGGCGCTTGCGTTTACCTATATGTGGGCCGGCCCTCACCATCTGCTGTACACCTCGCTCCCCGACTGGACCCAGTCGTTGGGCATGGCGTTGTCGCTGATTCTGCTGGCGCCCTCCTGGGGCGGCATGATCAACGGCATCATGACCATGTCGGGCGCCTGGCACAAGCTGCGTACCGACCCCATCCTTAAGTTCCTGGTGGTTGCGTTGTCGTTCTACGGCATGTCGACCTTCGAAGGTTCGATGATGTCGATCCGCACGGTGAACGCGCTGTCGCACTACACCGATTGGACAGTCGGCCATGTGCACTCCGGTGCGCTGGGCTGGGTAGCCATGATCACCTTCGGTTCGCTCTACTACCTGATTCCGCGCCTCTTCGGCCGAACCACGATGTACAGCGTGAAGGCCATTGAAGCGCACTTCTGGATCGCGACCCTGGGCGTGGTGCTGTACATCGCAGCAATGTGGATCGCCGGTGTGATGCAAGGCCTGATGTGGCGTGCCACGGGTGCCGACGGCACACTCACGTACTCCTTCGTTGAGGCGGTCAAGGCCACGTATCCCTTCTACGCCGTTCGTCTGCTGGGCGGGCTGATGTTCCTGACCGGCGTCATCATCATGATGTGGAACACCGTCATGACCGTGCGTGTGGGTACGAAGGGCGTCAACCCTGAAGTGCCGCTGTACAGCCCCGATGCGCGTGACCCGGCCCTGCGTACGCCGGTTCCGGCCACCGCCTGAGGAGATTTTTAAAAATGGCGCAAGAAAACCGTAAGCTTTTTTCTCACAAGACGCTGGAAACCAACGTCGGCTGGCTGATCGTGTTCAGCATCCTGGTGATCTCGTTCGCCGGGCTGGCACAGATCGTTCCGCTGTTCTTCCAGCACTCCACCACCGTGGCGACCGAAGGCGTCGAGCCTTACGACTCGCTTCGCCTGGTTGGGCGCGACATCTACATCCGGGAAGGCTGTGTGAGCTGTCACTCGCAGCAGATTCGCATGCTGAGTTCGGAAGTCCAGCGTTATGGCCCTTACTCGCTGGCAGGCGAGGGCGTGTACGAGCATCCCTTCCTGTGGGGCTCGAAGCGTACAGGCCCCGACCTGGCACGCGTGGGGCAACGTTACTCCGACGACTGGCATCGCGTTCACCTGCGCGACCCCCGCGCGGTCGTCAGCGAATCCAACATGCCCGCTTACCCCTGGCTGCAGTACAACGCCGTCGACAACGTCGACGTGCAAGCCAAGATGCGCGCGTTACGCCGGATCGGTGTGCCCTACACCGATGAACAGCTCGCCGCTGCGCCCGACGCCCTTCAGGGCAAGACGGAAGAAGACGCGCTGGTGGCCTACCTGCAAGGGCTGGGCGTGGCAGGCCGCGAAGCCGCCGCCCGCGCTGTGATGGAAGGGGGCGTGCAATGACCGCCGTGATCAGTGGTATCGCCACTCTGCTGGCCTTAGTCACCTTCCTGGGCATCTGTTGGTGGGCTTTCTCGAACGGGCGCCGCGATGCGAACCGCGAGGCCGCCATGCTGCCCTTCGCATTGCCCGATGAGCACGTCAACGATAAGAAGGATTAGGAGCTCCCATGAATGACTTCGTAAGTAGCTTCTGGAGCTACTGGATTGCAATACTCTCGATAGGCGGGGTGGTCTTCTGTCTGGCGTTGCTGTTTTCTCAGCGCGCCTGGCTGAAGCGCGATATCGATCAAGTGGAAGACACCGGCCACGTCTGGGACGGTGATCTTACCGAGCTGAACAACCCGATCCCCCGTTGGTGGACGGTGATGTTCGTGCTGATGTGCGTGGCCGCTGTGGGCATTTTCTTCCTGTACCCCGCGCTGGGCTTCGGTAACGGCTTTACCGGCTACAGCGCAGCGCGGCAGGTGCGCGCTGACCAGCTGGCATTGCAAGAACGTATTCAGCCGATCTATGCCCGTTATCAGGAAATGTCGTTCGAGGAAGTGGCACGCGACTCCTCCGCGCGCGAGATCGGCCAGCGGCTGTTCCTCAATAACTGTGCGCAGTGCCACGGCTCCGACGCGCGCGGTGCCGCGAACTTCCCCAATCTGGCCGACAACGATTGGATGTGGGGCGGCTCACCGGAACAGATCACGCACACGATCACCGAAGGGCGTCACGGCATGATGCCGCCCTGGAGTGCGCAGATCAAACCCGCTGAAGCGGCAGATATCGCCCAGTACGTGCGTTCGCTGTCCGGCCTGGCGCACGACGCGCTGCGCGTGGTTCCCGGCAAACGTCATTTCGACACGTTCTGTGTGGCCTGCCATGGCGCGGATGCCAAGGGCAACCCGGCCATGGGCGCCCCTAACCTCACCGATAACGTGTGGCTGTACGGCAGTTCCGAAGCAGCGATCGTCGAGACCATTCTGAACGGCCGCGAGAACATCATGCCGGCACAGAAACACGTACTGACCGAAGACCAAATCCGCATGCTTTCAGCATGGGTATGGGGCTTGTCCAACAACACGGGCGGTACCGTTGCCTCGGCAAACTGAAAACAGAACCATCACCGCAAGGTAGTTATACAAAATGAGCAGTCAGGAACCCACCGTTAGGCCCAGGAACGTCGACGAAGCGGCAGCGCCCCAGTGGCAACCGCAGCCGATCGCCAGACCAGGCGGTGGGTCCTCTCCGGTCGTTGAACGGGCGCTGGCCGACGTTCGCAGCAAGATCTACCCGCGTTCTGTCACCGGCTACTTTGCCCGCTGGCGCGTTGCGCTTGTCGTGTTTACGCAGCTGATTTTCTACGGCTTGCCGTGGTTGCAATGGAACGACCGGCAGGCCGTGCTCTTTGATCTGGGCGCCCGCAAGTTCTACATCTTCGGCATGGTGCTGTGGCCGCAAGACATCATTTACCTCACCGTCTTGCTGGTGCTTTCTGCATTTGCTCTATTCCTCTTCACCGCGCTCGCGGGTCGGTTGTTTTGCGGGTATGCCTGCCCGCAAACCGTCTATACCGAGATTTTCATGTGGGTCGAGCGCAAGATCGAAGGCGATCGCCTTGCGCGTATCCGGCTCGATGAAGCGCCCTGGGGTTGGAAGAAGATTCGCCTGAAGGCGGCCAAGCACATTGTCTGGATCGTCATCGCGCTCTGGACGGGCTTTACCTTCATTGGGTACTTCGCACCGATCCGTGAATTGCTTCCGAGCGTATTCGCCGGCACCTTGGGCGCCTGGCAATGGTTCTGGATGATCTTTTATGGCCTGGCCACCTGGGGCAATGCCGGCTTCATGCGTGAGCAGGTCTGCAAGTACATGTGCCCCTATGCGCGTTTCCAGAGCGTCATGGTCGATCAGGACACCTTTGTGGTCACGTACGATTATGTGCGCGGTGAACCGCGTGGCGGCCGGTCGCGGCGCATCGACCACAAGGAAGCCGGCATGGGCGACTGCGTGGATTGCAGTCTCTGTGTCCAGGTCTGCCCCACGGGCATCGATATCCGTGAAGGCATGCAGTACATGTGCATCGGCTGTGGTGCCTGTGTGGACGCCTGCGATACGGTGATGGACAAGATGGATTACCCGCGCGGCCTGATCCGCTATACCTCGGGTAACGCCATCAAGGAAGGCTTGACGCAGCAGCAGGTGAAAAAACGCATGCTGCGCCCGCGCACGCTTGTTTATACGAGCATACTGGGCGCCATATTCATCGCCTTCCTGGTGTCGCTGGCCAACCGTACCACCTTGCGGGTTGATGTGATCCGCGACCGGGGAGCCCTGGGCCGGGAAGTGCCCGGCGGCATGATTGAGAACGTTTATCGCCTCCAGATCATCAATACGTCGGAGGATGCGTTGGCGTTGTCCTTGTCGGCCACGGGTGTGCCCGAGATATCGGTCACGACGGCAGAAGGTTCACGCTCCACCGTGCAGCTGGAGCCCGCCTCGAACAAGCTCGTTCCCATTGTCGTGCGGGTGCCGGTCGGGCAGGCAGGCCCTGGTCTGCACGACATTGAATTCCATGCTGAAGCCAAGTCCGACGAGGGCCGCGAAGTGACCGTGGTGGAAC